>JAYUSX010000039.1:0-6056 GCA_043755475.1 Actinomycetota bacterium | reverse complement strand
CGAGCAGCTGGAGCAGCAGCTGCGGGCTGAGGAAGCGCACCGCCTCGACCCATTGATCGTTGAACCCGTCGAGCAGGGAGCGGAAGTCGGCGCCGGGCATCCGCTCCGCCATCAGGACGAGCCCTTGCACGGCGCTGTCGCGCTGACGGCTGAGCAGGCTGAGGTCGTCACCGAGGATGTGGCTCGCGATGCCCTTCACCGAGTAGGCCGGGCACTCGGTGGGCATCGCCCACTGCGCATCGTCGAGGCCGGCGAGCAACTCGACCAGACGTGCGCGCTCGGGCAGGTACACGTCCAGCACGTTCGAGATAGTGGTGTCGTCGATCTGCGGCATCGCACCAGTCTTACCGACCAAACGACCGATCTGCAGGTGTGATTCGGTCGACGGACCTTCTGGATTGTGGTTGGCGGCGCTCAGGGTCGCCTGTAAATGATCGGAGCCACTGGAACCAACTGTGGTGAGCTGGTGGGGTCAGACCACTCCACCGAGAGGCAGGGACAGTCATGCGCGAAGCGTCACGGACATTCGATCTGGGAACAGCCACCGATCAGAAGGACGTGATGCACCTTGCGGACATTGAACCTTGGGATCCTGGCGCACGTCGACGCCGGTAAGACCACACTCACCGAGCGGTTGCTCCTCGCCGCCGGTGTCATCGACGAGGCCGGCCGGGTGGACGCGGGCACGACCCGCACCGATTCGCTCGCGCTCGAACGACAACGCGGGATCACGATCAAGGCCGCGGTCGTGTCGTTCGTCGTGAACGGGGTGACGATCAACCTCGTCGACACCCCGGGGCACCCGGATTTCATCGGCGAAGTGGAGCGAGTCCTCGGCGTGCTCGACGGCGCCGTGCTCGTGGTATCTGCGGTCGAAGGAGTGCAGTCGCAGACGCTGTTGCTGTTCCGCGCCTTGCGGCGCCTCGGTGTGCCGACGCTGGTGTTCGTGAACAAGATCGATCGCGTGGGTGCGGACCTCCAGCGGACGCTGGATGCGATCGCCGCTCGCCTCGACGTGGCCGTCGTCGCAATGAGTTCGTGGTCCGCTGTCGGCACGGGCCACGCGAGCGCGAGGGCCGCCGATCTCGCGGACGCGCAGTTCGCCGAGAAGACGACCGAAGTGCTCGCAGCCAACGACGATGCCTTGCTTCGTCGCTACGTCGATGCGAGCGCGGTCCCGCCCGGCGAACTGCTCCGAGAGCTCGTCGCCCAGACCCGACGGGGTGTGATCGCACCGGTGTATGTCGGTGCGGCGCTGTCGGGGGTCGGTGTCGACGAAGTGCTGCGCGCGATCCCGGAACTCTTGGCGCCCGCGTCGACTGACCCCGAGGGTCCCCCGGCCGGGACTGTGTTCAAGATCGAGCGCGGGTCCGCTGGCGAGAAGGTTGCGTTCGTCCGCATGTTCTCCGGCGCATTGGCGACCCGCGATCGAGTGACGCTGCTCGGAAGCGACGCCGCCACCCGCACGGGTGCGCAGACCGTCACCGCGATCGAGGTGTTCGACTCCGGTACGACCATGCGGCGTCCTTTCGCGTTCGCTGGTGAGATCGCGAAGGTCCACGGGTGGACCAGTCTGCGCATCGGCGACTTCTTCGGTCAGCGTGCGGTGAACACGATGAGCCGTTCGTTTCCGCCCCCGACGCTCGAGACGGCCGTCGTTCCGCGTCGCAGTGCCGACAAGCGGTTGGTGTTCGAGGCGCTGGCCCAACTCGCTGAGCAGGACCCGCTCATCAACCTCCGTCAAGACGACAGCCGCCAGGAGTTGTTCTTGTCGCTGTACGGAGAGGTGCAGCGCGAGGTCGTCGCCCAAACGCTGCTCGCTGACTACGGACTCGAGATCGAGTTCCGGCCCACCACCCCGGTCTGCATCGAACTGCCCAATCAGGCAGGAGCTGCGGTCGAGTTCGTCCGACGCGGCCGTTCGCCGTCGCATCCGTTCCTCGCGACCGTGGGGTTGTCGATCGGCCCACTCCCACCGGGCTCAGGTGTCCAGTTCGAGTTGGCCGTTCCCGCCCGGTCCATCCCGATCCATGTGTTCGACAGCGTCGACGTCTTTCGCGATCTCATGCGGCACACGGTCTGCGACGCCCTCCGCCAAGGCCTCTGTGGCTGGGAGGTCACCGACTGCCTCGTGACCATGACCGAGTGCGGCTACCAGGCACCACCCCGCAAGTGGCCGGGGACGACGCTGTCGGACTACCGGCTGCTCACACCCCTCGTCGTGATGGCAGCGCTCCAACGGGCCGGCACGACCGTCCTCGAGCCGATCGCCGATGTGCGCATCGAGGTCCCCGCGAGCGACCTCGGGGCGATCTTGTCGGTGCTGCGCGACCTCGACGCGCGACCGGGGCGTCCGACGACCGACGGGCCCATCGCTGTACTGACCGGCACCATCCGCGCGGCTCAGATCCACCACCTGCAGTCACGGCTGCCCGACCTCACCCGCGGCGAGGGCGTCCTCGAGACCGTTCCGGCCGGGTATCGACCCGTCCTCGGTGTGCCACCCATCCGACCCCGAACCGACCGCAATCCGCTCGATCGCGCCGACTACCTCCGAAACGTCAACCACGCCACATGACACGGCCGGACCAACGGGGAGCTGATGACGTTCAGCGCGGGTCGGGCGAACGCCGTGCAGCGCGGACCGGTGGCGCGGACCGATGCCCGGATCATCGGTCGCGCGGGTGATCCGCCTCGTGGCGGGGGCTCCGTCGTCGAGTCGAGGAACGAGCCGCTCGCTCGGCGCGCCGCTCAGTTCGCGACGAGGCGGAGGTCGACCCGGTAGACGTCTCCGGTCCAACCGGGAGGAGTGAACGTCCCACCTCTGGTTGCGGCAGCCAGTTCGCGGATCAGGTCTGCCAGATCTGGAGCCGCACCGACCCGCACCACCCGTCCCTGGCTCATCACCGCATGCACCGAGTCGCACACGCTGACTGCGATCCGATCGTTGCCCGAGATGTCGCGGCTCAGTACGGACTCGGGATGGACGGTGAAGTAGATCTCGTCGCCAGCACTCGCTGCGATCACCACCGCTGCATGCGGCTGACCGGCTTGGCTCACGGTTGCGATCGTCGCATTGCGGCGTTCGTTGACGAACTCGGCGACTCGCGCAGCCGTCCACTGCTCCTCGTGGCCACCAATGCATTGCAGGCGGTGACCCTCCTGCCGTTGCTGATGGTCACATCGGAGCGGCTGTGGCCCGCGTTCGTCGTCGTCGGTGTTCAGGCGCTCATCCGACAGGTCAATGACCCTGCGAGCTTCTCGGTGGTGCCTCGACTGGTCGGCGACGATCAGCTCGTCTGTGTCCATGCTGTGCTGTCGAGCGGCGCCTCCCTCGCCCGTCTCGTCGGTGCCCCTCTGGGTGGCATCGCTGTGGCAACCGGAGGTCTCACCGCCGTGGTCGTGGTCGATGCCGCCACCTTCGCTGTCGGTGGCGCGAGCGCGTGGCTGATCCGAAGCGATGCGGTGCGCCGATCAGCCGTGAATGACGGTGACCGTGCCGACGACAGCGATGTCATCGACACGTCTGTCCGTGCGGGGCTCCGCATCGTTCAGGAGTCCGGCCAGCTGATGGCGATGCTGGGTGTGCAGGGCGTCGTCAATCTGGCGTTCGGGGCGTTCAACGTCGTGTTCGTCGCGTTCGTGGCCGACTACCTCGACGGAGGGGGAACCGAGGTCGGGCTGATCCGTGGCAGTGCAGCCTTCGGAGGCATCGTGAGCGGACTCGTCATCGCACGATTCGCGCAACGGTGGGATCCGCCTCTCGTGATGGTGGCTGGTTACTCGCTGTTCTTCGTCGTCGGGATCGCATTCGTGAACGCCCCGTCGTTCACGACGACACTTTGGATCTACATCGTGCTGTTCGGGCTGACCGGATTCCCCAACGTCACCTCACAGGGTCGGCACCAGCGCCACGCTCCAGCAGCTCGCACCGCGCGACGCGATCGGCCGCATGTCGGGGCTCTCCGGAGCAATGGCCGCGCTCGGAGCCGGCGTTGGTTCGATCGGTACCGGAGCGCTGCTCGAACAGACAACGGCCAGAGTGCTGTTCAACGCTCAGACCTCCTGCATGGCCGTCTGCGCCATCATCGGCTACTTCGGTGTCCTGCGACCGCGACGCCGGGCTGCCGACGCCCGCTGAAGCGTGATGTTCGAGCCGGCCTCACGTGTGGCCGAAGCCGGGAGGAGTTCCTGACGGCTGATCACGGCGGGGGTCGTGTCACACCGGTTTCGTAGAGTTGAGATGTCGATCTGGTGGGGCCGTGTCACACCGGTTTCGTAGAGTTGAGATGTTCCGAGTTCCCCCGGAACGCGATCGGGTCCCCCTGTTGGGCGGACCCCACTTCATCAGCGGAGTTCGCGTCGGAAAGGGGGTGTCGGCATGTCGTTGCTCGAACGGATCAACGAGATCGATCCGATCGATCCGGTACATGCGTCGATCGACTCAGTCTTCTCGACCGTCCGATCTGCGAGGGTCGGGATTGCCGATCGTCACGACGTGGCCTGCGCACTGCGCGATGTCACCACGCTGCGGAACTGGCTCGACTCGGTCGAGGTCGACTGCGTGCTGCGGCTCGACGTTCTGGCCGACTCATGCCCGTCGATGTTCCCCGAGCAGATCGTCGCCGAGGCAACGGGGCGCACGCTCCAGCAGGCGGTGCGCGTGCACCGACGCGCCGCCGTGGCTGCGTCGATGCCGGCGATGGGCGCGGCGCTGCGCACGCCGCGATCGGTGGCGCTCATCTCGACGTGCTGGCCGATGCCCTGCGCCACATCGACCCCACGCTCCGACCGCAGCTGATCCTGCGCAGCGAACGGCTGGCGGCCCTTGCCGTCGCCGCGTTGGTTCCCGAGTTCCGTCGAGCAGTCACCGACGAGGTGCGCTCGATCGAGGCCGACGACGGCCGCAGCCGATTGCAGCGGCAGCGCGCGCAGACCGGGCTCGATTGCAAGGTGGGTCGAGACGGCATGGTGCACCTCAGCGGCAGTCTCGATCCGGCGAATGGTCTGCCGTTCCTCCAGGCGCTGGCGGATCGCACCGACCAACTCTTCCGGGGCGAGCCCATCGAGGGTTGTCCCGACGACCCGATGCTCAAGCAGCGGTTCCTCAGGGCCCACGCGCTGATGACGCTGGTGCTCGGTGGCGGTGCGCAGTCGGGTCGCCCTCAGTTCATCGTCACCATCGACCAGCAGACGCTGGCGACGGGTCAGCGCCACGCGGAGTCGCGCGTCGACACCGGCTTCGACGGGGTCGATCTCCCGATCGAGCATCCCGTCGGGTACCTCGGCGATGCCGACGTGGTTCCGGTGGTGCTCGATTCCGACGGGGTCGCGCTCAAGGTCGGCGCGCGTCGCCGACATTGCGATCAGGCGCGAATCGCCGGTATGCACCACGAGGTCTTCGCCGAACACGGTCTGCCGCTCGATGCCGGTCGAAGTAGTCGACTGGCCATGCGACAGCAGCGCTGGGCGATCAGGGCGATGTACCGATGGTGCGCATTTCCTGGTTGCTGCGTACCGGTGCGCATGGCCGAGCCCCACCACACCGTCGAATGGGAACGTCAGGGCCACACCGACCTCCGTCTGCTCGCGCCGCTGTGTCGGCACCACCACGACCGGGTGCACGCGAAGGGCTGGCGATTGTCGCTGTCGCCTCGACGCTGCCTCAGCGTGACCTATCCCCACGGTTCCGTGATGACCACCGGCCCACCACGCGATCAGTGGCGATGAGCCGCTGTCGCTCTGCGCAAGCGCTCAGACCGAGAACACGAACAGCAACGACAGAACGAAGAACAACACCCCGATCGCGAGAAAGGCCGTTCCGATGATCCCGCAGATGCGACCCGCTGTCACGTTCCCACGGTTCGACCAGTTCGCCTCGGGCTGCGCATCCATCTCGTCGAGCGCCGTCGCGCCCATCTTCCATGCGGAGGGCCCGAGCAGGCCGCACGCCATCAGGCTGAGGATGCCGAGCACCAACACCGTGGTTCCCCGTGGGTGCTCGACACCCACGGGCGCCGGGCCCCAACCCATGGGTCGGTCGGCCGGCCACGGTG
>JAYUSX010000038.1:0-6064 GCA_043755475.1 Actinomycetota bacterium | reverse complement strand
CCGTGGCATTCGGCAACGTGCGCGGGCTGGTCGGGCTCGACGCAGTGATCGTGGGCGTCACGGGTGCTGCGGCGATCCCACGACCGGTGCTCGAGTGGTTCAACGCGATCGGCGTCCCGCTCAGCGAGATCTATGGCATGAGCGAGTCGAGTGGCCCGATGACGTGGTCGCCCAAGGCCAACAAGCCCGGCTTCGTGGGCCAGGAGATCCCCGGCTGCGACATCCGCGTCGCGGCTGACGGCGAGGTGATCGCCCGCGGCGGCAACGTGTTCCAGGGTTACTTCAAGCAGCCGAACAAGACCGCGGAGACCGTCATCGACGGATGGCTGCACAGCGGCGACATCGGCGAGATCGATGCAGATGGATACGTGAAGATCATCGATCGCAAGAAGGAACTGATCATCACGTCCGGCGGCAAGAACATCAGCCCGGCCAATCTCGAAGCAGCGCTCAAGACGATCCCGCTCATCGGGCAGGCCGCTGCGATCGGCGACAACCGCAAGTTCTGCTCGGCGATCCTGGTGCTCGACCCGGAAGCCGCTGCGGTGTGGGCCCGGGATCAGGGGAGGCCCGGAGCCACCCTCGTCGAACTCGCCGATGATGCTGATGTCATCGCGGAGGTGCAGGCCGGTGTCGACGAAGTCAACCGTCAGTTCGCCCAGGTGGAGCAGATCAAGAAGTTCGTGCTGGTGGGCCAGGAGTGGTTGCCCGACAGCGACATGCTCACGCCGACCTCGAAGCTGAAGCGGCGCGGCGTGAATGCGCGCTACGCCACCGAGATCGAATCGATGTACGCCGGGCTCGACTGAGCACGCTCGTGCTCCAGAGCCGCAGCGTTGTCGTTCACCTCGTTGCAACGGACGAGAACCATCCGGTCGCGATGGATCACTCCAGCCACGACCCCACCGCCGGCAAGGTCGAGGTGAAACGCTCGGCCCCCCACCGCAGCCATGATGGGTCGGCCTTCGTTCGGGTCGTTCCCTGCCACCCACATCTGTCGCCCGACCACGAACGAGAAGGTGGCGACCGCCTCGGGAGCCAGCAGGCTGAGCGTCCAGCTCCGCCCGCGCGAACCGGCCACCGTCCGGGCGACGAGGTACGTGGCCCCCGAAGAGCACACGAGTCCCATCTCGTCGTCACGGATCCGCACCGGGCCCACCACCTCATGATCGGCCATGAGCGGAAAGGTGATCTCCCGCGCCCGGTACGGACCATCTGCACCCTCCAACATCGTCCACCCCATGCGCCGGCCCGTCGAGACCACCTCTCCGAGCACCACGACTCCCTCGAGCATCGAGGTGGCCCCGTGCACCACCAGGAGGGGGTGCTCCGCGGTGAACCGCTCGTCGACGGTCCACTCCTTCAGGTCCTGGCTGCTGCCATGCCAGGCGCGGCCGTCGGCATCGGCGCCGAAGAGATGCCATCGATCGAGGTGCCGAACCAACGAGACGAGCTGCAGATCGCCCTCGATGACGCCCACGTGATCGAGCGCACCGGGTTGCCCGAACCACACACGGAGCGCCCCGTCGGCACCACGGCCGATCACCGCCAGGTCGGCACCATCGCTCGCAAGGACCGGCACGCCGTTGAACGTCGGACCATCGACCTCTTCGATCGTCGGGCGCCCAACCGACTCTGCATCGCCGATCGTGGCGACACAGAGCCGGCATCCAGGCGCCGGGGCGGGCGGTGGAGCCTGGAGACTGTCGGGAGGCTCCCCGCGTGGTGGTGGAGGAGGCTCCGTCATGCGATCCACACCGAGCTGACCCGGTTGTCCCAACCGGACAACATCGTCGCCGACTCAGCCCATGCCCAGGTTCCGCCGCCGTACACCGGCGCGCCTGCGAACGAGAGGTCGTAGAACGTCGAGCTGCACCCGCCCACGCGATAGCTGCTTGTCACGTTGTTGAATCCGTAGCTCGAAAGATTGAGCACGGTGTACTGAGTCGTGAGGGCGAGGACTGACCCGGTGTAGTTCGTGCCCGTGTACAGGCGGAGATATGACCCACATGAGGCTCGCTTGAGGCCGGACGAGACAGCCGGCGCAGCAGCGCCGTTCGCCGGTGCGCCTACTGCCGCAAGCATGAGCGCCTCCGTCTCATAGCAGGTGGTGTCGATGCCATCCGTCTGGCACGCCTTCGCCGAATCCCAGCCGAAACGAAGGTCGATCTCTGTTCCGTCGTACTGGGCGACCCATGGCTCAGGGTCGGAGATCGGCTCCGCCGGAACGACAGATTCGATCGCGGCAACGCGAGCGATCGGCAACGTGACCAGCGCGAGGATGAACAGAACTGCGGTTTTCATGGGATCTCCTGAGGGTTGGGAGCTGATGGGCGGGAAAACACGATCAGTCGCGAGCCGACCGGGTCCAACGCGACCGCGGCGCAGCTTGCTTCAGGGTCGTCGATGTCGATCCTCCAACGGCTGAGGTCGAATTGGACCAAGAGTTCGCTTGCGAACGCGCTGACTTCGGCCGCTGATCGGCATGCCTCTGTGTTGATCCGGTCGATCAGCTCACGCTGGAGTTCGACGACCGGATCCGACGAAGCTGTCGAGACATCGGCATCGCGCAATCCGACGTCGGCACACGAGGTGAAGTCCGGCAACGGCAAGACATAGAGCGACTCCTCGGCGCTCACGCATGCGACCAGACGAGGAGCCTTGGCAACTGGTCGCGGTTCGTCGATGTTGGGTAGATCGCCCCTCACCCACAGCGCCGAACATGCGGCGATTGGGTCATCGCTCGATGACAACACAATCGCCGAGCTGTCGTCGATCGATGCTCGGCAAACCACTCCGTCTATGGCCCGTTCGGGACGTGAGCCGACGTATGCGGCGACACCTGCGCTCCCGACGGCGACGATGGCGACGGCGCTCGTGGCCACCAGCCACCGTCGCCGGCGGGGAGATCTGAAAGGGATCACGTTCGATCCGTCGCGGCGGACGTCGCCGCCGGCGAACGAACTTCCGGCGGTGATCGACGCGATCAGGTCGTCGGCGGTGGTCTCAGGGCGTTCGAGGAGCGCGACAGAGCGCACGTGGGTTCGCAACACGTCGATCGGGTCGCGTGTCGGGTCGATGGTCGGTTCGGTCATATGCGTCCGCCTCTCTCGGGTGGTTCTGGACGATCGGTGCGTTCGGCCACCGCAGCGCGGAGGCGTGCCCGGGCTCGCGACACGCGGGCCTTGGCAGCATCAGCCCTCACGCCGAGTATCTCGCCGAGATCCTCGGGCGACAGGTCGTCCAAGGCGGTCATCAGCAGCACTTCTCGATCGGCTGCCGACATCGCCGCGATGGCGTCCATCACCATCTGCAGTTCAATGCCGGCGTCGTGGTCGGGCGCAGGGACGACGACGCCGGGGTCGAGTCGGGCGACCTTGTCGTTCAAGGCCTGCCATCGTCGTTCGCCGCGGCGTCGGTTCTGCACGATGTGGCGCGCCGTGGCACGAAGCCACGTCGCAGCCGCATCGATCGCGATGTCGTCGATGCGTTGCCAGGCAGCGGTGAACGTCTCGTTCACCACCGTGTCGGCATCGACGTGCGGGTAAACCACCCGCACGTGGGCGAACAGCCCACGTTGGTGTTGATGCACCAGTGCTGTGAAACGTGCATGTGCGTCGCCACTCATCTGATCGGCGGGCCGAGACGTCATCACACCTACTCAATGTCCGGCATGCGCACTTCGGTGACAGCCTGTCGAAGAAATCTTCGGCAGGCCCTCAGCGGGCCAACTTCGACAGCACCCGCTGCAGGGCCAGGATGTCGCTTTCGGTGACCACCTGGGCGAAGTTGCGCTGCACCGACCGGCGATAGATCACGTTGGCATCGCGCCAGAACGAGCGGCCATCGCGCGTGAGCTGCACCGACACCGCTCGTCGATCAGAGGGCATCGGCGTGGGCTCCCGAACGATGTGGCCCTCGTCCTCCATCCGATCGAGTCGACGACTGAGGCTCGACGCCACCTCGTCGAGCTCGGAGCACAGGTCGCTCACCCGCATCGAACCGCCCGCTCGTTGCAGCGCGGCCATCACCTCGAACCAACGGAGCGGGATGTCGAACTCGCCGACGAGATCCGAGTCGATCCGTCGTTCGATCGAGTGCGTGACGACGCACAACTGGCGCAACAGCGCGATCCGCTCGGCGTCGAGGCGGGGCATTGGGGAACCGTCGGCAGGTCAGCCGCGAGCTGGTGCCGTGGACCCGATCACTTCGTGGCCTTGAGCGCTGCACCGAAGGCAGCGAGCGCCAGATCGATCTCGCCCTCGGTCACCACGAGCGGTGGCATCCATCGCAGTGTTCGCCCATAGGTACCGGCGTTCATGAGGATGAGACGGCCCTCTTCGAAGCAGTGCTTGGTGATCGCGGCGACGCGGGCTGCATCGGTGAACTCGGTGCCGACCATGAGGCCGAGACCGCGCACCTGGGCGATCACGTCGTGCTCGCGCTGCAACTCACCGATACCTGCCCGCAGCTGTTCGCCGCGTGCGTTCACGTTCGCCAGGAACGCTGGGTCACGCATGATCTCGATCGTGGCGAGCGCCGCCGCACAGCCCATCGCGTTGCCGCCGTAGGTGCCGCCATGGCTGCCAGTGGTCCACTTGTCATCGAGCTCACGACGGGTACCCAAGGCTGCGAACGGAAAACCGCTGGCGATGCCCTTGGCCATGCAGATGATGTCGGGCTGGATGTCGTAGTGGTCGACGGCGAACATCTTGCCCGTCCGGCCGAAGCCGCTCTGCACTTCGTCGGCGATGAACAAGATGCCGTGCTGGCGACAACGCTCGACGATGCCGTGGATGAACGCCGGCGGCGCGGGGATGTAGCCACCCTCGCCGAGCACGGGCTCGAGGATCACGGCGGCGGTCTCGTCCGGCGCGGTCATCGACTTGAGCAGGTGGTCGAAGCCAGCGAGCGCGCGCTCGACCTCGGTGGCCTCGTCTGCCACCAGTGGGTCGGGATACGGCGCCACGAAGATGCCGGAGGGCAGTGGCGCATGCCCGGCGCGGTAGCCCGTCTTCGAGGTGGTCATCGCCATGGCGAGGTGGGTTCGGCCGTGGAAGCTGCCACTGAACACGATCACGTGCGGCCGCTTGGTCGCCTGCTTCGCGAGCTTGACCGCAGCCTCGGTGATCTCGGCGCCCGAGTTGGCGTAGAAGAAGGTGTCGATCCCTGCCGGCGTGATCTCGGCAAGCGTCGCGGCGAGAGGTTCGAGCAGGTCGTGCTTGAACACGTTGACCTGCGCGTGGATGAACCGCTGCGCCTGGTCGGCGATGGCCTTGGCGACCTTCGGATGGGCATGGCCCGTGGAGTTCACCGCGATGCCGGCGGCGAAGTCGAGGTACTCCTCGCCTTCGGTGGTGGTGACCCAGCATCCATGTCCGCTGGCCACCTGCAGCGGCGTGACCGAGAACCAGACGTTCGACAGGTGCGACATGCGCTCAGCCTATGCCTCCGCGATCGACCGGTCGAACAGCGTGTGGGGTCGCGGGTCGTGCTCAGGCGAAGGCAGCGGCGAGCACATCGGCGTAGGTGTCGGCGAGGTGGAACGTCATCACCGCGCGCACCTTCTCGGGCACGTCGTCGAGGTCGGGCCCGTTGCGCTTTGGCAGCACCACCTCGGTGAGCCCCGCCCGGTGGGCGGCGAGCACCTTCTGCTTCACCCCGCCGATCGGGAGCACCTTGCCCTGGAGGGTGATCTCGCCGGTCATACCGACGGTGGGCTTGACCACCTTGCCGGTGAGCAGACTGACCAAGGCCGTGGTCATCGTGACACCGGCTGAGGGGCCGTCCTTGGGCACCGCACCTGCGGGAACGTGCACGTGCACTCGCTTGGCGAGTGTGGCGGGGTCGATGCCGAGCTCGGCGGCGTGCGACCGCACATAGCTGAGCGCGATGTGGGCGCTCTCCTTCATGACGTCGCCCAGTTGGCCGGTGAGCGTGAGGGTCGGTTCGGTGGTCGTTGCGTCGCCGGCGAGCGGGAACGCTGTGGTCTCGATGAACAGCACGTCTCCGCCGCTGCCGGTGACGGCCAGGCCTGTGGCCACGCCGGGGACGTTGGTGCGCT
>JAYUSX010000037.1:0-15813 GCA_043755475.1 Actinomycetota bacterium | reverse complement strand
GGGAACGCCGCCAGGATGACGATCACCTGTCCGATCTCGATGCCGATGTTGCGGCCCAACAGCGAGATGAGCTGCACGCTGCGGCTCGTCTCGAGTCCACCGACCAGCGAGGCGAATCCCATGCCGTGGAACAGACCGAAACCGAACGCGATCGCCCACTCCTTGTTGATCAGCACGGGCGTGAGGTTGTGGATTGCGGCTGCGGCGATCGACAGGGCAATCATGCCCTCGATCAGCTTCGACGGAGGCAGCGGCAGCAGGTCGAGGCCCGCCAGGGTGAAGGTGATCGTGTGAGCCAGGGTGAACATCGATGCGACCTTCATGATGCGCCACAGCGCGGCCTTGAACGACACCGCAGGCTGCCACCGGCAGGCACCGAAGACCAGGACCGCGGGGAGCAACAGCACGAAGATGAACAGGATGTGGTCGGGACCGGTCTTGATGTGATCGACCCCGAGCTCGATGGACGCGGTGAGATTCTTCGTCCACGATGTGTCGTCGAGCGACACCTGCTGCGATCGGGAGTCGGCGGTGAAGCGGACGAACACCTCCTCGACGTTGTCGACCACACCAGCCTGGACGTCGTTGGCGATCAGCAACAGACCGTCGCGGTCGCGGATGTCGTCGAAGAACGGGTCGAACGTCACGTCCAACACGCGGGGGACCGTCTCGAACTCGATGTCGACCACGAAGTCGATGAAGATGTAGTTCCGGTTCGGTTCGAGCGGGTCGTACGCCAACGGCTCGACGGTGGTGAAGGTGATCGGCCATGGTTCGCCGTTCGCCCCCAACGAGAGGTGATCGCCTGCGTATGCCTGGAGTGCCGGCGTCGCTGCTTCGATGTCGTCGAGCAGATCGCTGCCTCCTTCCAGGAGGTCGATGCCCAGCACGTCCTTGACGTCCTGCATCGGCATCTCCACACGACCTCCGACCGCCCTGTCGGTGATGTCGAGATAGAGGTACGACTGGTTGCCGGCATGAGCCGATGCGCCGGTCGGAGCGACCGCGCCGACGCCGATCACGGCGAGGGCGACGGCGATGCAGCGTCGGAACCAGACGCCTCGCTGCTGATCTGAATGGGTCATGGTGTGCTCCGTCGTGACGGGCGGTCTGCGCCGAGCAGCCGCACGATGATGTTTCGCTGGATGTCTGATGTGCCCGAGTAGGCCATGCCTCCCACCGCATCGCGGAGGTAGGTGTGGAGCCCTGCTGCGGTGGTGTATCCCTCGGCGCCGAAGAGCTGGAACGCTCGCAGGGCTGCCTGGATGGCGGTGTCGCTCACCTGCACCTTGGCCATGGCCGCGGTGAGGGTGACCGATCGATCGGTGTCGGCGAGGGCGCCCGATTTGTAGATCAAGAGTCGCGCCATTTCGAGTTGGATGGCGAGTTCTGCCAACGGATGGCTGACTGCCTGGTTCGCGCCGATCGGCTGGCCGAACTGCCGGCGCGTGCGCGCCCGTTCGACACAGTGCTCGAGCAGACGCTGCGTGGCGCCGACCTGAGCGGCGTACAGGTAGGCGCGTTCGGCTTCGACCGCCGATGAGAACAGCGTTGCGCCCGCCCCTTCGGGCCCGAGACGGTTCGCCTCCGGAACGACACAGCCGGCGAACTCCAACATGCCGAATGGCGACGAGGTGAGGCCGAACTTTTCGATCGGTGCGGATGCGGTGACCCCGGGCTGGTCCGTCTCGACGAGGAAGGCGGTGATGCCCCAGCGACCCTTCGCCGGGTCGGTGGTGGCGAACACGATCGCGAGATCGCACACGGGGCCGAGCGTCACCCACGTCTTGACGCCATCCAGTCGATAGCCGTCACCGACCCGGGTCGCCGTGGTCGTGATCGCCGACGAGTCGGATCCAGCCTCGATCTCGCTCATCGCGAACGACGCGAACGTCGTGCCCGCCAGGATGCCGGGCAGGAACCGGGAGCGTTGCTCGTCGTTCGCCCCGCTGTTGAAGGCCGGGCCGAATGCGAACACTTGGCTTGCGAGCGCGAACACGAGTCCGGCGTCCTCGCAGCCGTAGCCGAGCCCCTCGAAGGTGAGCAAGGCCTCCACCGCGGTACAACCGCATCCCCCGTGCTGTTCGGGCACGAGGAGCCCGAACAGTCCGGCATCGCCACAACGCGCCCACGTCGCCCGATCGACGCTTCCCCCTGCAAGGTGATCGTGTGCCCACGCCGATGCAGCGACCCTGCGGGGATGGGCTGCATCGAGGATCGCGTCGAGAGGGTCGGCGGGCGGGTAGAGGAAGGTGTACTCGGTCATCGCGTCGTCCGATCGGCTTGCTGAGCGGGTGGGTACGTAGCCGAGCGAGGCGGCGGATGCCGGAAGATGAACCTTTTCGTCGCCTGTTCTGCTGCTGCCCCTGGTGCGTCAGCGCAAGCGGCCGCCACGCAGCACGTTGGTGACGGCCTCCGAGCGCTCATGCGAGGAGTCAACTCCTGGATGTCGCGCGGCGAACGACCGGATCGACGAGATGGGCTGAATGGACCATGCGCGTTCGCGCGGAGCATGGTTGCACCCTCACTGCGCGTCGCAATCAGCGCGCCGGATCGCTGCCCGGACATCTGCCCGGATCGCTGTGGTGGTCAGGCCAGCGGGGTGATCAGCTGATCGACGGGTGCCCGCTCGTCGGTGAGGGTCCTCGCGTCGCCGACGAACTCGTCCAGACCCGCCGCGTCGCCGAGCACGGCGTCGTCGTCGCCGCGTGAGGCGTTTCGGGCCTGGATCGCAGCGAGAGGCAGCGGGTCGTCGCTGGCGACGAGCACGAAGTTCCCGCCCGCGGAACCCTCCAGACGATCGCCCGGGGCGATCACGGCCACGTGTTCGAACACCACCCGCAGCGTCGCGACCTCGGCTCGAGCGAACCCACGATCACCGAAATCGATCAGGTTGAGGGCGTAGACGCCACCGGGTCGGAGCACCCGACTGATCTGACGGACGAACTCGGCCGTGGTGAGGTGCCACGGCACGGCCTCACCGCCGAACGCGTCACCGATCACGAGGTCGCGTGACCCCGCCTCCAACGTCCGCAGGTTCACGCGGGCGTCTCCCGTGCGCACGGTGAGCGCAGCAGTCAGCACGAGCCCCAGTTCGTCTTCGGCCAGCTCGACGATCGTCGGGTCGAGCTCGAACACCACGTTCGTCGAGCCAGGCCTGGTCGCGTCGATGTAGCGCGGCATCGTGAAACCACCGCCGCCGATGTGCGCCGCGGCGATGGGGACCGTTCCTGGGGCGATCGACTCGATCACGTCGCTCATGATCTGGGCGTACGAGAACTCGAGGTACGTGGGGTCGTCGAGATCGACGTAGGAGTTCCGCAGGTCGTCCAGCACGAGCACCCTGCCCGTCGGACGATCGGGGTCCACCTGCACGACTGCGCAGAAGTAGGTGCTCTCCACGTCGCACGGCGTGCCTGCCGTGATGGCCAGCCCTGCGGAGCCGACCAAGGCGATGACCAGCCCGATCGCTGCATCGGGCGATGTCGGCCTGTCCAACACGAACCACAGCACCCCACCCAGGCCGACGAGCGCGACGCCGAGACCGATGATCACGGGCGTGGTGGGGAATGCAGCCACGAACACGAACCCGGTGACGAACACCGCGACCAGCGATCCGGCCGTGCCCATGGCCGACAGGCGACCCACGACTTGGCCGGTGTGCTCGACCGAGTCGAGGCAGATCTTCACGACTATCGGCGACACCGAGCTCAGGACCGCCGAGGGCAACAGGAACGACACGCCGGCCAGGAACACGATGGAGGCGATACCACCATCGAGACCTGGGCCGAACAGACGGATGAGTGGAACCGTGGTCACCGCGAGCACGCCGCCGATCGCAAGGGCGACGGGAAGCATGCCCCGCGGGTCGCGGCGATCGGCGAGACGACCGCCGAGGAAGGTGCCGGCCGCGATGCCCCCCAACACGACACCGATGATGCCGGTGAAGGTCTGGAGCGTGACTCCGATGTACGGAGCCAGCAGTCGCCCGGCGAGGATCTCGAGCACGAGCACCGCACCCGATGCGACGAAGACGGTGAAGGAGGCCAGACGACTCGACACGGTGCCACGACCGTAGCGCGGGGTGGGCCGAACCGACTCGACGGACACTCGACGGACACTCGCCGGACACTCGACGGACACTCGGCGGGCACCCAGCGGGCACCCAGCGGACACCCGGCACGGACGGGCCGGCGACCCACCGGTGCGACCGGACGTTCCACCGGCCCGCCGCGTGTGCAAGGGTGACCCCATGCCTCGTCTTGGTCCTCGTCCTGATCATGGTCCTGGTGCGAAGAAGCGATGACTCCTGATCGCCGCGACCGCCAGCGCCACCCCGACACGGTGGCCGTCTCCGCCGGACGCCCGACCCAGGTCGGCGAGCCGCTCAACCACCCGATCGTGCTGGCCTCGAACATCCGCGGCGAGGAAGGCGTGTACGCCCGAACCCATGGGGTGGCGACGTGGGCCGGGCTCGAGGAGGCGGTCGGTGCCTTGGAGGGAGGCCACGCGACGGCCTTCTCGACGGGCATGGCGGCGGCCTCCGCGTGCCTGTTCGCGCTCGCTCCCCGAGTCCTCGTGCTGCCGACGTTCTCGTATCTGGGGGTGCGCGCGTTGGTGAACGACCTCGTGGAGCAGACACGGATGCAGGTGCGTTTCGTCGACATCACCGACACGGTGGCGGTGGTCGAGGCAGCCGACGGTGCCGACGTCGTGTGGGTCGAGACGCCCACCAATCCAACGCTCGACGTGGCCGACGTCGCCGCCGTCGTCGTCGGCGCGCACCGCTGCGGGGCGCGCGTCGTGGTCGACAGCACCTTTGCCACGCCGATCTGCGCGCAGCCCCTCGCCGATGGTGCCGACGTGGTGATGCACAGCGGCACGAAGTTCATCGGCGGGCACAGCGATCTGATGATCGGGCTGACGGTCACCGGCGACGAGGTGCTGCACGACCGGCTGCGACACGCCCGGTTGGTGAACGGAGCGACGCCCGGCGCGCTCGAGGCGTTCCTCGCCCTGCGCGGTCTGCGCACGTTGCCGCTGCGCATGGAACGAGCGCAGGCATCTGCGATCGAGCTGGTTCGGCGGCTGCGTGCACATCGGGGGGTGGCCGACGTTCGCTATCCGGGCTGGGGAGCCATGGTGTCCTTCGTCGTGGTCGGCGGTGCGGATGCTGCGGACCACGTGTGTCGACGGATCCGCCTCCTGGTGCCGGCGACGAGCCTTGGCGGCGTCGAGACGACCATCGAGCGGCGACAGAAGTATGCGGGCGATGCCCATGTGCCGCCCGGCTTGCTGCGGATGAGCGTCGGCATCGAACACCTCGAGGACATCTGGGCCGATCTGGCGGCGGCGATCGACGGCTGAGCCCTCGGTCGACGCGTCAGCTGGCCAGGAGATCGGCGTACGCGGGGTGGCCCTCGATGAACTGGGCGACGTACCAGCACGTCGGTACGACCGTTCGACCCGACTGACGAATGCTGGCCAGGGATCGTTCGACGAGGACTGCGGCGACCCCGCGACCTCTGACCGATCGATCGACGACGGTGTGGGGAAGCTCGATCGTGTCGCCACGGACGACGTACTCGGCGAAGCCGACCACCTCGCCGTCGATCAGCACCTCGAAGCGCGAGGCGGCGGCGTTGTCGATCACCACCGGACCGATCGCGGAGGGATGGTCGCGGTCGGTCACCGTTGCCCCGCAAGGAGCGCTTCGATCGGTGCGAGCCACCCGATGGAACCGGCCCGAGAAGATCTGTCCTGGTTCACCATGCCCACAGCTTGCCCCATCGCGGGCACCTCGTTGAACGGGTGGTTCAGGCGGGTGTCGACGATGCGTTCGCGAGACGGAGACGGCTCTCGAAGTCCTCGTGGTTCAGGTACCCGCCACACAGCCTTCGGTAGCCGGAGTAGGAGGTCCGACCGTGGAGAACGCGCCAGTTGTCGAACAGCAGCGCGTCGCCCGGGCGCAACACGTGCCGCCATTGGAACGCGAGGTCGTTGGCGATCAGGTCGAACGCCTGCAAGGCCGCGTACACCGTGAGCATCTCGTCGTCGGGAAGCAGGAACGGAGCGCGGTCGGCGTTGTTGAACGACACCTGCACCAGTTCGCCGGTGTGATCGTGCCGGAACACCGGTCGTGACGCCATGAGGTGCGAGCCGTCGCCGATGTACTGCCCGGGGATCGACACCCTCGCCAGCACGGCGAAGTGCTCGGGGCAGCGTCGCTGCATCTCCATGGCGATGCGGAAGCCGTCGACCATCGTGCTCACACCGCCCTGGCCGTCGAAGTCGAGGCAGTGCAGCATCTGCAACCCGGGGGCGTCGTGGGAGTAGGTGCCGTCGGTGTGCGGGCGCAGTTCGAGGGTGGTGTAGGCGGTGTCGGCCTTGTTCAGATCGGCGGTGAACTCCCAGAAGCCGCCGAAGATCGTCTCGCGCACGTACCCGACGCGCTCGAGCAGGGCTTGGGTCGACCCTGTATCGGGCGGGGTGTCGGTGACGACACAGAACCCGTATCGGGCCACGAGCCGGAGCCAGGCAGCCAGCCCGTCATCGCTGTCCATCACCTCGTCGTGGGCGATCGTCGGATGGGGTGTGATGGATGCAGCGTCCCAGAGCACCCGATCGATCTCGACATGAGCTGGCTCGCTGTGCGGCGATCGGAACTTGGCGAGGAACGCGACGGGCAGTTCGCTGGTCGACCCATCGGTCCAGCTGATCTCGACGCGCTGGGGCTCCGACACCAGACGGGCCGAGCCAGCGGTGATGCCGATGTCGACGCCGGCGGTCCACAGTTGGCGCTGTTGTGTGACGGGATGCAGCGTGTCGACGTCGTGGGCGTGGTCGCGGACCCAGATCCACGGGTAGGCGCTTCGGTCACCGTCGTGCCAGGTGATTTCGAGTCGGTCGGCCCGTGTCTGGAGCGAAGAGACCGTGGTCATGCGAAAACGGTACCACCGTTCAGGATTGGATCAGATCTGGGATCGGCTCGTCGACGACGCGAAGCCCGTCGCAGGGCTTATCGTTCCGGCATGGCAGCAACTCCACGATCCGGCGAACACGACCATCCGTCCAGCACCAAGGACACCGAGTCGGTGGAGCGGTTCATCCCCGCACCTGCCGAGAAGATCTTCGACCTGCTCGCCGACCCCGCCCGCCATCGGGACATCGATGGATCGGGCACCGTGCAGGGTTCATCGGAAGGGTCGCGCCGTCTGGCCAAGGGCGACCGGTTCGGCATGGACATGAAGCAGGGCATCGGCTACGCGATGGTGAGCGACGTCGTGGAGCTCGAGGAGAACCGTCTCATCGCCTGGCAGTCCAATTCGCCGATCAAGCTCATGGGCTTGTTCGTCGGTGGTCGCATCTGGCGTTACGAACTCGAGCCGGTCGAGGGCGGCACGCTGGTGCGTGAGACGTGGGACATCCGCAAGGAGAAGATCAAGGCGATGGTTCGCCCGCTGCGAGCCAAGACCAAGGCGAACATGGAGAAGACCCTGGCGCGCATCGAGGAGATCGTCACCGCGTGAGCCGCTGAGGTGGGCACGGCCGACACGTCGATGCGCTGACGGCCGCGCCACGACCCGTCGCGGCCCGCCACGACTCGTCGCGGCTCAGGATTCGCCGTGACCTGCGCCGTGACCTGCGCCGTGGCCGTGAGCGGTTCTGATCTCGCGCCGGGTACGGCCCGGAGCGGATCGGTCACGTGTGCAACGGTCTTCTTCAACCCCAGTGCGAACAGCACCACGCCGGCGATCATCAGGAAGTGCGCGACCGAGTACGCGTCGCGGGCCAGTTCGTTCTGAAGCGTGCCGACCGGCGCACGCTCGAGCCGATCCCCGGCGGCATGGAAGGTGACGTCGAAGTACGTCCACCACATCGCCGACACTGCGGCGACGCCGATCACGACCGCAGCCACGATGCCGCCGTCGAGTTCGTCGCTGGCCCCCACGCCGATCGCCACCAGTGACTCGCCCAGGGCGATGAGGACGATCAAGCCGTGTCGCTCGGCGAAGTGACGCGGGTTCGAGCTTCCAGCCGCTCGAGCCGAAGAGGTAAGGGCCGAGCACGTCGATCGCGACCGCCACCGCCCACACGGCCATCAGCGCCGATCCGTCGAGGCTCGCCGCGACCCCGAGCATGGAGACGGCGACCAACGAGCTTCCCGCGAGGGACAACACAGATCGCCTGAGGTCGGGCAGGTCGCGGCTGCCCACGATGAACAGCACGATCTGCCCGGCACGCACCACGCCGTATGCGATGGCGAACGGCGTCGCGGACCCGTCGAAGGCACGGGGAATGCACAAGGTGACCACCAGCAGCGCCGCCATCGCACCGAAGATCGCGAACCGAACAGACCCTTCCTCCGGGTCGACGACACTGGTGAGCCACGCGTATCCGACCCAGGCCCACCACAGCGTGGCCAGCACCAGCACCGCCCGAGCCAAGCCGGTCCAGGTGGGGGTGGCGGCCATCATCGCCGTGCACTGGGTGACGGCGAGCACGAAGATGAGATCGAAGAAGAGCTCGAGTGGCGTCACCTGTTCGCCCGTGCGACGCACAGCCGTCAGTCGTGGTCGTGAACCCTGGGACGGAGCGCCCGGCACGTCGCTTGCCGGAGCCGCATCGGAGGTCATCTGCGCATTGTGACCGACGGAGCCCGTCGAGGCTGGGAGGCAGGCGACTCGGTCGTCAGGTGACGGTGCAGGCGATCGGCACCTCGAGCAAGGGCAACGGGTCGACCGCAGCGGCTCGCTGCCCGCCGGGGTGCACCTCGAAGTGGAGGTGGTAGTTGCCCGGCCCGGGGTTCCCGGTGTCGCCCACGTACCCGATCACCTGCCCGCGGAGCACGCGATCACCGAGGGCGAGCCCATCGGCGAACCGCGAGAGGTGGGCGAAGAAGTAGTAGGTGCCGTCGTCGGCGGTGACGCCCCAGGCGTTGCCCGACAGCGAGGCCGATGCATCGGCTTGGCTCACGAGCACGCCGTCGGCGACGGCGTAGACGTCTTGGCCCACGGTTGCGAGGATGTCGATCCCTTCGTGGCGTCGCCCGCCGGAGCGGGCATCTCCGAAGTTGTCGAGGATGTCGCACCTGGGCGATGGGCCCATCGGGAACATCGTGGCGCCCACTCGTCGGAGGCGCTTGGCGGGAGCCGTCACTGTGGCGGCGCGCTCGATCGGCAACGGGTTCGGGGCGGCCCACGCGGCATCGAGCGGACCGACTCTGCGCGCACCGAGCGCGGCCGCACCACCCACGATCGTGGCCGCAGTGCCCAGGAGGAGCGAGCGGCGAGAGGCACGTGATGGTTGGTGCATGGCGGTTGGTGGCCGAGAGGTCCTGCGGAGAGATTCCTGTTCGAGGTTCCTGGTGGACCGGTTCCAGCGTGCTGGCGAGGCTACCCACCGCGACGACGCTCTCGACCGCGGCCCTCGCGTGGCCCGATCGCGTCGCTCGATGCCTGCCGGCCCGCCGCGGGGCGCGGCTCCTGCGTTCTCACCTGGTTCACACCATGTTCGGCGGAGCCACTCACCTTCGTTCCGCATCATGTGCTCATCCCCAGGGACTCGCACGACGAGCCCGCTCCACACAAAGGAACACGCCATGACAACGAATCAGAAGAACCAGATGAACAAGAAGAAGAAGCTGATCACCACCGGTCTCCTCGCCGGTCTCGTCGCCGGCAGCGGCGCAGGCATGATCCTCAGCTCCACCGGCTTCGCCGGCGCCTCGAACAGCGGTGTCGCCGCTGTCGCCGTCGCCGACGATTCGACGTCGACCGATGCCGGCACCACCGATCCAGGCGACCGTCCGGACGGCTCGGCCCGACTCGCCGAAGTGCTCCAACCCTTGGTCGACGACGGCACGATCACGGCCGACCAACTGACGGCGATCGTCTCCACGCTCGAGGCAGCCCTCCCCATGGGCGGGTCTGGCCGCGGGATGGGCCCCGGCGGTCGGGGCATGGGCGGCCGGGGCATGGGCCGCGAGGGACTCACCGCTGTCGCAGATGCGCTCGGTCTGACGGTCGACGAGCTGCGCACGTCGCTCCAGGACGGCCAGACCTTGGCCGACATCGCCGCAGCCCAAGGGGTCGAGGTCCAGACCGTGATCGACACCCTCGTGGTCGCAGCCGGGGAGCACTTGGCCGAAGAGGTCACCGAAGGTGACATGACACAGGACGAAGCCGACGCCAAGCTGGCGGAGATCACGACCCGCATCACCGACGCCGTGAACAACGGTGGCCCGATCGGCGGCGGTCGAGGTGATCACGGCCCCCGCGGTCCCATGGGTGGTCCCATGGGCGATCACATGGGCGATGACGCGGCCGACGACGCGGCCTGACACCCAGCAACCCACACCTCAGCGACCCACACCTCAGCAACCCACACCTCAGCAACCCACAAAGGAAGACGTAGGAGGCACCACAATGGTGGCGATGAGCGGACGAGTGCTTGTTGTCGACGACGATCGAGCGATTCGGGAGTCGTTGGCGCGGGCGCTCGAGCTGGACGGCTACGACGTCGAGCTGGCACCGGACGGTGCAACCGCTCTCGCCACCATTCGTGAACGACGCCCCGATGTCGCGATCTTCGATGTGATGATGCCCAACATCGACGGTCTCACCCTGTGTCGGGTGCTCCGTGCCGAGCGGGACCGGCTGCCGATCCTGATGCTCACCGCCCGGACCGAGACCTCCGACCGGGTGGCCGGGCTCGACGCCGGTGCCGATGACTACCTTCCGAAACCGTTCGATCTCGACGAGCTGTTGGCGCGGCTGCGCGCGTTGTTGCGGCGGGCCAGGCCCGATGACCGAGCCGACGACGACTCCGGTCGGTCGCTGCAGGTCGCCGACCTGCGCGTCGAACCCAGCTCACGCCGCGTGTGGCGCGGCGATGTCGAGGTGGACCTCTCGAAGACCGAGTTCGACCTCCTCGAGCTCTTGGTGCGCAACTCCGGCATCGTGCTCGATCACTCGACCATCTACGAGCGCATCTGGAACTACGACTTCGGACCGGACTCGAAGAACCTTGCCGTCTACATCAGCTACCTGAGGCGCAAGATCGACACCGATGATCTTCCCAAGCTGATCCACACGGTGCGCGGCGTGGGTTACACCGTGCGACTGCAATGAGCGCACGCCGGGAGCATCGATGAGCCTGCGCCTCAAGTTCGCCGTTGCGATGGTGGCGTTGGCAGCCGGCGCCACCATCGCTGGTGGAGCGGTGAGCTACTTCGCCACGAGCAACGAGCTGCGCGCCCAGGTCGACGCATCGCTGGTCGACGCCGCGGGACGGTTGGCGCTCGGCGCCCCGCTCGTCGATGGCCGCGGACCGTTCGGCGACCTCGACGGCGACGGCGACAACGACGGGCGATACCGCAGCTTCACGCAGATCCTCTGGCAGGTGATCGACGCCAATGGGACGATCGTCCGCTCGCCCCGAAGTGGCGAGCTGCCGGTCGTCGATGCCGACATGAGGGTTGCGTCCGGCACCTCGACGCGGGGCAGCGACCGTCACGACGTCACCATCGACGGCGAACCCTTCCGAGTGCTCACCGTGGCGGCCTCCGGCGGCGGTGCCGTGCAGTTGGCTCGGTCGCTCCGCGAGACCGAAGCCGTCCTCGAACGGATCCGCAACCAGACCCTGTTGATCGTCGTCGGCCTGTCGGCGCTCGCGGCCATCGTGGGCATCGTCATCGCCCAGCACGTCACCAGACGTCTGGTCCGACTCACCGAGGCCGCCACCACGGTTGCCTCGTCGGGCGACCTTGAGCTGCAGGTGCCCGTGGACGGACGCGACGAGGCCGGCATGCTCGGCGTCGCGTTCAACGCCATGCTCGCGTCGCTCGCCCGTTCCAAGAGGTCCCAGCATCAACTGGTGCAGGATGCCGGCCACGAGTTGCGCACTCCGCTCACCAGCCTGCGCACCAACGTGAGCGTCATGCAGCGCTTCGAGGAGCTGTCGCCCGCCTCACGGCAGCGGTTGCTGGCCGACCTCGACTCCGAGACCAGGGAGCTCACGGCGATGGTAAACGACCTGGTCGAGCTGGCCACGGATCGGCGTGACGAAGAGGATCCCGTGCTGGTCGAGCTCGGCGCCGTGGTCGATGCCAACGTCGAGCGCGCGCGGCGCCGATCGGGTCGCGAGATCTCCGTGACCGGTGACCGCAGTCCGGTCCTCGTCCGTTCGCAGGCGGTCGAACGCGCCGTGACGAACCTCGTCGAGAACGCCCTGAAGTTCAGCGACGGGTCGGTGGAGATCACCGTGCACCAAGGCGCCGTCCACGTGAGCGACCGCGGACCGGGCATCGCTGACGCCGACCTCGGTCGTGTGTTCGACCGGTTCTATCGCAGCGATGCCGCCCGGGCGCTCCCCGGAAGCGGCCTCGGTCTGGCGATCGTGCGCGAGATGGCAGAGACCCACGGCGGACGGGTAACGGCGACCAACCGCGATGGCGGCGGTGCCACGATCGGCTTCCAGCTTCCGCTTGCCGTCACGACTTGAGGCAGCACACGAGCGCGCGGCACCTGGGTCAGCGATCGTTCGGTGCGGCCTGCCTGATGGATCGAGCTGCAGCGGCCGGTGCCCGGTCGGCCATCGCCGCGAGCGCAAGTGCACGCACTGCGTGCTCGAGTTCGCGGCGGAAGTCGATCTGCAAGTCGGCGAAGGCGCTGTCGACGAGGACCTCTTTCACGATGGGCGCCGGATGCGCATGGTGGTACAGCCCGATCGTGAGCGCCTGGAGGTGCACCAGGAACTGCAGGGCGCGCTGCTGGGTGCAGCCCAGACGACGTGCGACCAACGTGCCGGTCACCTCGCCGCGCCGGACGAGAAACGATTTGTAGTGGAGCGCGGTGTCGAACGGGACGTTGCGCTCGAGCACCGATGCCACGAGCGACATCAGTCGCAGCAGACGCGGCTGCTCGACCAGCGAGGTGACGATCACGGACGTCAGCGCTGCCGCATCTCGCGGCGTATCTCCCATTGGGGGGGTTGCTGCGGCGAGCGCTGCATCCACGCGGTCGAACCACGTCGCGTACTCATCGATGGTGAGCGCCAACAGCAACGCCTCTCGGGTGGGCACGTAGCGATAGAGCGTTCCCTTCGCCAGCGACAGCGATGCAGCGACGGCGTCCATCGTGAATCCGTCGATCTCGACGTCGTCGAACACCGCCCTCGCCGCGTCGACGATGTCGTCGTGGCGCGAACGCTTGTCTGCGTCGCTTCGCGCCCGTTGCGTCATCGTTTCATCCTAAGTGACGCCCGGTCAGCTGCAGCGATGCGGTCACGATATGCATCTGCCAGACTGCCGCAATGTCCAGCGAACCCGATGCCGACGCCATCCGCCGTGACCCGTTCGATGCCGAGCTGGTGCTCGCCGGTCTGACGCTCGAAGAGAAGATCGCATTGCTGACCGGGGCCGACGGATGGCACACCGTTGCACTGCCGGGGGTCCCGGTGCTGCGCTGCAGCGACGGTCCCGCAGGGGTTCGCGGCACGTCGTGGAGCGGTCCGATGTCGGCGTCGTTCCCCTGTGGCACGGCGCTCGGGGCCAGCTTCGACACCGATCTCGTGGAAGAGGTGGGCGCGGCGCTCGGGCGCGAGTGCCGTTCCAAGGGAGCACAGATGCTCCTCGCGCCCACGGTGAACCTGCACCGCACGCCGATCGGAGGGCGGAACTTCGAGTGCATGAGCGAGGACCCGACGCTCACCGCGCACATCGCTGTCGCGTACGTGAAAGGCGTCCAGTCCGAACGCGTCGCAGCGTGCATCAAGCACTTCGTCGCCAACGACACGGAGTTCGAGCGGATGACCATCTCGAGCGAGGTCGACGAGCGAACCCTGCGCGAGATGTACCTCGTGCCGTTCGAGGCTGCGGTGCGTCCGGTCGACGAGGGTGGAGCCGGCGTGCGGTCGATCATGAGCAGCTACAACAAGGTCAATGGACGCTACGTCCCCGACGACCCCGGACTCATGCGTGATCTGCTCCGCGAGGAGTGGGGCTTCGATGGTGTGGTGGTGAGCGACTGGTTCGCCCATCATGACTCGGTCGCCTCCGCGCTCGCCGGCCTCGACCTCGAGATGCCGGGCCCCACCCGTGAACGAGGCGGGGCACTCGTGCAGGCCGTGCTCGACGGTGAGGTCGACGTCGCCCACATCGACGAGTGCGTCCGTCGCTTGTTGCACCTGTTCGACTGGTGTGGGCTCACCGACCCTGCGTCCGGAGTGGTCGCCGGCGTCGAGACCACCGATGACTCCGACGAGACGCGCGAGATCATCCACCGCGCGGCGATCGCCGGGAGCGTGCTCCTCGTGAATCGCGAAGGAGCCGACGGCTCGCGAACGCTCCCGCTCGCGAGCGGGACGACGGTTGCTCTGCTGGGCCCCAACGCGGCGCGCGGTCAGATCCAAGGTGGGGGGAGCGCACGAGTGCGTGCGAACCGGCCCGTGCCGGTGCTCGGTGCGCTGCAGAGCCGGGGGGTTGAGGTTCGCTACGAGGCCGGTGGCTCGATCGACAAGATGCTGCCGTCGCTCAGGGGCCGGTTCGACGTGGTGTACCGCGGGGTGGACGGTACGACCGTCGCCACGACGGCCGATCGGCTGAGCTTGCTCTGGCCCGAGTCGCCGGCTGACGGCATCGCTCGCGATGCGTTCGGGGTGTCGATCACCGGCACGTTCGTGCCCGACGTGAGCGGCGATTGGGACATCGGCATGGCAGCCGTCGGCCCCGCCGTGTTGAAGGTCGACGGCGTGGTCGTGGTCGATCTCTCGATACCCCAGACCGGCGGGTTCGCGTTCGGGGGAGGCAGCAAGGAGATCCGGGCGATCGTTCCCTTCGTCGCCGGCACGGAGGTCGCGATCGAGGTGGACCTCGGCCTCGTCGAGGGCTACAGCCAGATGCGCGGCGTGCTGGTCGGGGCCAGCGCCCCCGAGCTGGTCGACCCGATGGTCAGTGCGGTCGAGGCCGCCGCAACCGCCGATGTCGCCGTGATCGTCGTGGGACGAATGCCGATTGGGAGACCGAGGGCGAGGATCGCACGACGATGGACCTTCCGGGTCGCCAGGACGAGCTCGTGCGGCGCGTGGCCGAGGTGAACCCGAACACGGTGGTCGTGATCAACGCCGGCTCGCCGGTCAGCATGCCGTGGATCGACGATGTCGCCGCGGTGTTGCAGGTGTGGTTTCCCGGAGAGGAGATCGGGAACTCGATCGCTGACATGCTGCTCGGCGTTGCCGAACCCGGCGGACGCCTGCCGATGACGGTGCCCGTCCGCCTAAGCGACACCCCCGCGTACTTGTCGCATCCCGGGCAGAACGGACTCGCCCGCTACGACGAACACCAGTTCATCGGCTACCGGTGGTACGACGCTCGCGAGATCGCACCGCAGTTCCCCTTCGGGCACGGCTTGGGATACACCTCGTGGTCGTTCGGTCCCGCCGAGATCACCGGGACGATCGCGGACGGGATCGTGGTGCGCGTGCCGGTCACGAACACGGGCCACCGTGCCGGGACGACCGTGGTGCAGTGCTACGTGGAGGCACCTGAGGATGGGCCACGCCGGCCGCTGCGCGAGCTTCGAGGGTTCGCCAAGGTGCATGCAGCGCCAGGCGCCACGGTGACGGCCGAGATGTGGCTGCCGGAGCGGTCCTTCTCCGTGTGGGACGTGGCGACACACTCGTGGGTGGTTCCCGCCGGCATCTATCACGTGCTCGTGGGTGACTCGTCACGCGCCCTCGAACCCGCCGGTTCCGTGCTCTGCTGACGAGACCTCGATCGGAGCAGGGACCCAAAACGGCGGAGGTGGGCCCCCC
>JAYUSX010000036.1:0-2427 GCA_043755475.1 Actinomycetota bacterium | reverse complement strand
CGGCTTTCGCGGCGCCGTAGTGACCGCTGCCCGGCACCGGGCCCGTGCCTGCCCCCGACGAGATGTTGATGATCGACCCTGTGTCGATGTACTTGGCGGCGGTGACGATGCCGACCCACACGGCCGTCAGGTTGAGCGACGTGCACTGGTCCCACTCCGCTCGGGTCAGCTCGGTGAGTGGTTTTCGGGCAGGCGAGCCACCGGCGTTGTTGACCCAGATCGACAGCGAGCCGAACGCCTCGATCGCCCGACGTGCCAGCGCGTCGACCGCCGCGTCGTCGGTGACGTCGCAGCCCACGGCGATCGCCTCGCCGCCCTCGGCGTTGATCGACTCGGCGACCGCCTCCACCTCGGCGGTGCGGCGTGCCGCGACGACCACTTTCGCCCCCGCACTCGCGAAGGTGCGGGCGATGCCCTCACCGATACCACGCCCACCGCCGGTGATGACGGCAACCTGGCCGACCAAGGAGAACAGCGCGGACGGGGTGGGGTAGTCGGTGCTCATGGATCGCTCCTGTGTGAGAAATGTCGGGTCGAACGCGTGTCTCGTGCACCATGACGATGCATCGCCGGAGCGACGAGATCAGCGCGGCACGAGCATCGACCGATGTCAGTTCTCCTCGTGAACGCGCACCAGGAGCTTGCCGTAGTGGCCGCCCGAGAACAGCATCCGAAGCGCAGCGGGGAAGGCGTCGAGGCCGTGTTCCACGTGCTCGCGCATCGACAGCTCGCCCGACGCGAGCCAACCGGCGAGCGCCGCTTCGGCGCGTGGGAAGTGTTCGCCGAAGTGAGTGACGGCGAACCCCTCCATCCGAGCGTGTCGTTCGGCGAGCTTCAGGTAGTTGCGCGGACCCCGCACATCGTCCATGTGCTCGTACTGGGAGATGGCACCGCACAGCACGATCCGACCGCGCTCGGCGACCTGATCGAGCACGATGTCGAGCACCTCGCCGCCGACGTTGTCGTAAAACACGTCGACTCCGTCGGGGGCCAACTCGCGCAGCCGCGCCGCGACATCGTCGTTGCGGTAGTCGATCGACGCGGTGGCGCCGAGCTGATCGACGACGTATGCGCCCTTCTCGGCGCCACCTGCGATCCCGATCACACGTGCTGCCCCGGAGAGCCGAGCGATCTGAACTGCCATCGAACCGACGGCTCCCGCCGCTCCCGACACCACGACCGTATCCGTAGGCCCGACAGCGCCGACGTCGACGATCCCGAAGTAGGCGGTGAGCCCCGTGGTGAGTCCGAGTGCACCCAGGTACGCCGTGGCAGACACCGACGACACATCGATCACGCGCAGCATCACCGCGGGCAGCACGGCAAGGCTCTGTGCGCCGATCGGTCCGAACACCCGATCGCCGACTGCGATGCCATCGGCAGCGCTGGCCAGCACCGTGCCGACTCCGAGCGCGACGACGGTGCTCTCGATCGGCGACGAGCCGTGGTACGCACGGTTCTCGAAGGTGGTTCTGATGAAGGCGTCGATCGACAGCGTGTCGACGCGAACCACCACGTGGTCTGCCGGCGTCGCCTCGAGATCGATCTCCGATGAGGCCATTCCGAAGCAGTCGTCGGTCAACGCGCCATCTGGGCGCGCGGCGAGGGTGATTCTGTGGGCGGTGACGGTGCTCATGCCGACATCCCGCCATCGATCGACAGGATCTGGCCCGTCACCCACTCCGACCCGGGTGCCACGAAGAACAGCACCGCTCGACCGAGATCGTCGGGCGTTCCGAGACGTCGCATGGGCAACCGCAACCGCTTCTCGAGCGCAGGGAGATCGTTGTCGGCGAGGTGGAGCGCGGTCATCATGATCTCGGTCGGGACGGCGCCGGGCATGATGCAGTTCACCCGCACCCGCGGGCCGAGTTCTTTGGCAAACGTGCGGGTCAGCGAGTTCACTCCAGCCTTGGCCGCTGCATAGTGACCGCTGCCTGGCATCGTGGTGGTGGCCGCGAGCGACGAGATGTTGACGATGCGACCACCGTCGCGCATGTGCGCCGCGGCGACCCGAGTGCTCACCCAGACGGCGGTGAGGTTCAACCTGAGTGTGGCGTCCCATTCAGCCGCATCGAGGTCGACCAGAGGCGCCGACACCGGTGAGCCTCCGGCGTTGTTGATCCAGATGTCGAGATGTCCGAACTCGGCGATGGCCGCCTGCGCCAACGCCTCGAGCGCGCCGTTGTCGGTGACATCCGTGGCGACGGCGATCGCACGACCGCCGCGGGCTCGGATGCCGGCGGCCACCCGTTCGATCTCGTCCACTCGCCGCGCCGCGCACACGACGGCCGCACCGGCGTCTGCCAGTGTGGTGGCGATGCCCTCGCCGATGCCGCGGCCGGCACCGGTGACGACGGCGACGTCGTCGGAGAGGTCGAACAGTTCGTGGCTGGCCTGCGTGGGCATGGCGCTCCGATCGAGGAA
>JAYUSX010000035.1:0-15852 GCA_043755475.1 Actinomycetota bacterium | reverse complement strand
GACACGACGACCACCGTCCTGGCCAGGGTCGTCGCGAGCCGCACCTTGGTGGCATCGCGGAACGACGATCCTGATTGCAGGGTGGATGCAGCGATCATCGACAGCGGCGAGACGAGGAACTCACCGATGACGATCGTGATGACGGCGATCGTCGCGATCTCCTCGACGATGCTGAGCGACAACAGCACGCCGATCACGGTCAACACACTGCCGAGCATGAGCGACATCGTGAGCGACGACCGGGCTGTCTCCTCGAGCGACTCCTGCCGGCGAACAGCATGTTCCATCAGCGCGAGCGACACACCTGATGCGGTGAGCGTGACCATCGGGTTGACGATGGTGAACACCGACACGTATGCGCCGTAGTCCGTCGGGCCGAGCGATCGACCGAGAAGGGAGAACACGACGATGGTGGACACGAGGCTGACTCCTTCGAGCCCCATCCCCCACGCGGAGTCGCGCGCCAACCTGTTCGACCTGACCTTGCGGATGATCGTCATCACGGCGCGATCGGGTCGTCGCCCTCGATCGTCGGCACCGCTCGCGCCGCCGTCGCCATCGCCGTCGCCATCGCGACCATCACCGTCACCGTCACCGTCACGACCGCCACCGCCACCAACCGCCAGGCGAGCGTCGGCGGAAGTGTCGGCGGCACCGCTCGTGCTGCGATCGACTCCACCGGCTTCGGCATCGACGTCGGAGGAAAGGATCGCGGGGACATCGCCACCGCTGGGATGGTTCGCGCGTGAAAGGCTCCGGCCCGATCGTGCTGTCGAGGTGAACATCAGCGACCGTCCCGCCGACTGCGACGTCGCTCGTGCACCATGCCGACGAGGCGGCCGGAGGCGATCGCCACCTTGCGGAGGACAGCCACCGGTGACCGGAGACCTCCTTTGGAGTTGTTCGGCCGGAGCAAGGTGCTGGCGCCTGCAGTGCCGTCATCGCCGGGTCGACCATGGCGAACGAGCACCTCGGACATCCCGATGCCGTAGAAGTAGTGCTGTCGGAGCATCTTCATCACCGAGGGGCGAATTCGATAGTCGAGGATCGCCGAGGGCTCGAAGCCGATCGGCACGCCTTTGCTCAGCAGCTGCCACGACAGCGCGATGTCCTCGCATCGGGTGAGGGTCTCGTCGAAGCCGCCCACCATCTCGAAGATCGAGCGTCTCACTCCCAGGTTGCCCGACAGGAGGTACGGCACGCCGAGGAAGGTCGGCAGCCCGTCGGTCGGGGGCGGCGGCAGCCACTTCGGCGCGTCGCCTTCTTCGGAGAAGTCGACGCAGAGTCCACTGACGGCGTCGAAACGTGCCGCTGGGCCGGCCAGCGCTCCGGTGAGCGCTGCGAGCCATCCCGGCCTGACCACGTCGTCGGCATCGCAGAAGACCAACAGATCGCCGTGGGCGGCTCGCGCACCGGCATTCCGAGCGTGTGCAGCGCCGCGCACCTGACTCGAGTCGATGGAACGGACACGATCGTCGCCGATCTCGGCCAGCATCGCGTCGAGCGATGCGATCGCCCTGTCGTCGCGGGTGTTGAGCGAGACGATCACCTCGAACCGATCGGTGTCCTGCTGGGCGAGCACGGCGCGGAGTTGGATCTCGAGTTCACCGTCGACTGACCCTGTGGGGATCACCACAGAGACGGCCACCGAAGGTTCAGATCCTTGACGTTCCTGCGTCACGTCGCCATCCTCGGTCACGTCGAGAAGGGGTTGCGGTACTTCCCGAAGGCATCCCGCACCAGATCCGGGATCACCTTCGGCTCGTCGATGATGTACCGACGCCAACGACGCTTCGGTTCGCGGACCAGACGCCAGAACCACTCGAGCCCGATGTTGGTGATGAACGCCGGCGGACGCTTCACTGCGGCGGCTTCGTAGTCGATCGTTCCACCGAGGGGCAAGAACAGCTTCACCGCCGGCATGCGATGCCGGTTGCTGGCGATCCACTTCTCCTGCCGACCTGCGGCGAGCGCCACGAGCAGCGCGGAGGCACCCGAGGCGTTGATCTCGGCGATGAGCGCATCGTTCTCCGGCGTACCGTCACGGAAGTCGAACGCCGGGGCATTGGTGCCGACGATGATCTCGCGGCCGACCTTTGCATTGATGTCGGCTCGCGCCTTCTCGGCGATGCCAGGCCCCGCGCCGACGACGAACACCGTGACCGACGGGTCGTCGGCGTAGCGCATGTAGAACTTCGGGAAGTAGTCCGATCCGGACACGCGCATGCACACGCCGCGCCGGAGCAGCTTGAGCGCGAAGTACAGGAACTGGCTGTCGCAGGTGACGACGTCGAAGGTCTTCCAGATGTCGTAGAAGTCACGGTCGTGCTGGAGCTTCACGAGCATGTCGACGTGAAGGGTCGCGATCGCCCCTTCACGCACCTCGAGGAGGTCGTCCATCGAGATGTCGTCGACGTACACGTTGAGCACCGGCACGCGCCGGGCGGTCCGCGAGGCGCTCGCCTGTCCACCGTTCGAAGCCGGGGTTGAGACGGTGTCGGTCATGCCTGCACTCCTACGCTGTACTGGTCGATGAGTTGTTTGGTCTGGAGGATGTTCCCGCGCGACGAAGCGCCGAACACGATTGACTCGATCTGAGGGCGTTCGCAGATCCACCGGATCGCCTCCTCCGGGCGGATGGCGCCCGAGGCGAGCACCGACATGGCGACGCAGCGGACCCGGCCACTCTCGAGCGTGCGGTCGTAGAGGTCGACACCTCCGGACATGCGAAAGCCGATCTTGTTGTAGTTGCAACAGATGATCGGGTTCTCGAGGCCCACCGATTCGAGGGCGTCGAGCAAGCGAGGCATGTTCATGCTGAAGAAGCCGGCCTCGGCGCCGTAGGTGTCGCGCACGTAGTCGTTGAACGACTTGAACATCGGAGCCATGCCGAGCCCGAGCAGGAGGTCGACCACCACGTTCTGCAGGAAGATCACCGGCGTCTTCGTGCCGGCGAAACGCTTCATCTCGGCGTCGACCAGCATGTTCATCAACTGTTCGGCGTCCTTGCGGAGCCCCGCGCGGGCACCCTTCCAAAGGGTCTCGACGACGCCGCCTGGGGCGAACTGCTTGAGCGTCTCCATCACACCGAGTTCGCTCACCGCGTTCGCGTACTTGTGGGCGTAGGGCATGCCTGGATAGAAGGTGAAGTCCGCGTAGCGCTCGGGATGTGCCCGCACATGGTCGGCGACCCCACCGATCGCGTCGTGGGTGGTGCACATGAACGTGCGAATGCCGGCCTCGTATGCGATGTCGAGCACCTCGATGATGTCGTCCACCGTGCGGAACCGCATGGCCTGGGCCCGCGCCTTTTCCTCCGACATGTGGTTCACGCCGAAGAACTGGTTGTCGCCGAACAGGATCCGGTCCATCGTCATCGCGTCACTCCCCGCTTGCCTTCATGATCTGATCGATCGTCCAATCGGTTTCGTACGCGCTGGCGAACGAGTTGAGGGGTGCCGTGTCCCGTGCGCCGCACGCGGCCACGAAGCTGTCGACCTGTGCCGAGTACTCCTCGCCGCGGAGGTAGAACGACACCGGGCCTTGGAGTTCGGTGATGTACCTGATCGTCCAACCACTCGGATAGCCCGCAACCGTGTGGCCGGGCTTCATGAACACCTGGCACTCCTGCCGGTCGGCGTGGATCTTGCCGTTGGTGCCGTACACGGTGATCGAGGTGCTCATCTTGCGGTGGGCTTCGTCGCTCCAGTTCGTCTCGAGGAGGCCGGAGAACCCTCCCGCGTAGCCGAACAAGGCGTAGACCGCGTCTTCGACGTCTTTCGAGTGGATGTTCGTCAACGTCGCGCCGAGCACGCTCTGAGGCGGGCCGACCACCCAGTTCATGAGATCGACCACGTGCGAGGCGTAGTCGTGGAGGCATCCTCCGCCTTCGGACTTCTTGGCTCGCCAGGTGAACCCTGACTTCGGCTTGGTCACCACCTGGCCGAACGCCTTCCCCTCGACGTGGTACACGTCGCCGATCGCCCCGGCATGGACGAGGCGCCGAACCTCACCGAAGGTGGCGATGAATCGGTTGTGATACCCCACCTGGTTGGCGACGCCCGCTTGGAGCGCTGCCTGCGACATCTGCCACGACTGCGCAGCGCTGAGCGACAAGGGCTTCTCGACGAAGACGTGCAGACCCTTCTTGATCGCGTACATCGCAGCGTCGAAGTGTGTGGCGCTCGGGGTGGCGATGACGACCGCGTCGAGCGGTGCGTTGTCGATCAGCTTCTCGTGCGTCTTGTACGTCTCGATACCCGTTTGCGACTCGACGGCGGACGCCACGAAGGACTGAGGCTCGCAGATTCCTGTCACGTCCACCTGCGAATGCGCGTTGAAGAGAGCCAGATGGGACAGGCCCATCTTCCCGACGCCGACGATTCCGACTCGAACCATGATTTCCGACACTACCCAGCACCCTTCTGCACCACTCGCGGATACGGATCAACAGTCTCAACGACCTATCCGTTCACGCTCCGACATCGGCCGGACCACACCCGAGTTGTCACCGAGCCGCGCTCCGGGACGTCCGGAGTCACGACCAGACCGTACGTCGGCCGAGAAGAACATCGGCGTCGCGGCCCACCACCATGAGTGGTCTTTTCGCGATCGCTGACAGATCGTGCTCGAACTGCGTCACAAACTGCTTCGACAGATCGCCGAAGACGCAGCTGAACGCCCCTTCCGCGGCACGTCGAGCCGACGGCGTCCGCCACGTGGGCCGGGTCCGAGGCGAAGACAGCCGACATCCGATGCTGTGGGCCGATGCAGGTCGCGACGGGGCGGGCGAGTTCCCTCGCGCCGGTCGACCCTCTAGACTCATGAATGAGGCGGAACACGCAGGCAGAAGTGCAGAAGTGAACAAGTGAAGAAGGTGGTCCTGTCCGGGCTCGCTCGAAGCCGGAACGAACCCGTTCGAGAACCCGACGGCCTCCAGCGCGACAGCATTCGGCAATCAGACAAGACGGCGGAAGGGAGGCGGACGTGACGGACGTACCGCACCATCGCGGGCGAGCCCCCCAGGGGGTCGCATGACCGCGGCCCACCGCCTCACCCCGTCGCTGCGCCGACACCTGGCCACCGGGCCGTCCTCCGCTCGATCCGTCGCCTCCGCGGTCGGATCGCCGATCAGTCTCGATGTGGTGTGGAAAGCCGCAGCGATGCTGGCCGGTCTGGCTGCGATCGTCACCGCCATCGTGATCACCCGCCCGGAAGTGATCACCTCGGTCGACGTGCGACCGGCCTCGGTCTGGCTGTCGGCCGAAGCCAGAGGCCGAATCGTGTTGACCGGAGCGCGCAGTGAACGGCCGAGCCTCGCGGTGCAGCTCGCCGACGACCCCGGCGCAGCCGGAGCCGGGGCAACACCGGTCGAGCCGGTCGAGTTCGACGTCGCCGAGGGCGGCGGGGCGGTGTTCGTCCACGACCGCTTGCGCGGTGCCGTGCAGGTGCTCGATGGTCGCGACGGCAGCGAGGTCGCCACCGTCGAGGGCCCGATCGTCGACACACAGATGCCTGCCCAGATCGTGGGAGCAGGCGTGACCGCGTATCTGGTCGACCCCTCGGTCGGAGCCGTGCAACGGCTCGACGCCGATGGGACGCTCGGGGAACGAGTGCTGTTGGAACAGGGGTTCACCGACTGGGGTGGGTCCGCCGACGGTCTGCTGTGGTTGGTGAACGACGTCGACGGGTCGTTCGCCAGCTTCGACGGCTCCGCGCTCAACCGCACCGCCTCGTTCGCGAACCCCGGGACCGACCTGACCCTCGCCCTCGTGGGCGTCGAGCCCGCCGTGTTCGACCCGAGCACCTCGCGGTTGCGTTGGCTGCGCCGGAACACCTCGTTCGACCTGGGCTCGAACGAAGCGTTGTTGCAGGACTCCGACCCATCGGCCGAATGCGCCGCCGTGTTCACCCCGGGGAAGCTCACATGCCTCACGCCGGACGGCCCCCTCCGCGAGACGTCGGTGACGGCGACGATCGACGTCGCTGCGAGCTCCGACGCACAGCTGATCGCCAATTCGACCGATGCCGTCATCGCTCGACGCGGCGTCGGTGCGATCACGATCATCGACTGGGCGACGGGCGAAGCCACCACCGTCGAGCGCGACTCACCGTCGACGCGACGCTTGGCCTCCACCACGGTCACCGGCACCATCGTCGTCGACGATCCTGGTTCACCATTCGCGTTCAGCATCGACCGCGGCGCCTACGTCGTGCTCGACAAGTTCTCGAAGCGAACGATCATCATCGGTGCCGACGGCGACTCCGCCCAAGGAGTCGGGAGGATCGACGAGAACGCCGACGTGGCCGGGGTGTTCACCGACGACGCGACCGACACGGCCCAGCCCGACGACAACGGCGTGAACGACGCCCCGCGAGCGAACGACGACGACGTGGTCACCCGAGTCGGCCGCTCGATCACGATCGATCCACTCGCCAACGACGTCGATCCCGAAGACGATCCGCTGTCGATCACCCAGGTCGACGCCATTCCGCCCGAGGACGGCGAGGCGGTCTCGCTCAACGGCACGCGAGTGTCCTACACCTCGCCGGCAGCGTCCGCCGATCGGTTCGTGTCCTTCGACTACTCGATCGTCGACCTGGGAGGCCTCACGTCGTCGGCGACCATCCGCGTCGAGGTCATCGGGTCGGGTCGCAACACTGCGCCCGAGCTCGACGACGACCGGGTGCGGACGACCGTCGGTGTCTCGGCCGACGTGCCGGTACTCGACAACGACACCGATGCCGAGGGCGACCCGCTGACGGTGATCCGACTCGGCGAGCCCGAGCACGGCACCGCGGCCATCGGCGCCGACGGTTCGCTCCGATACGAACCCGACGCCGACTACGTCGGCAACGATCAGTTCACCTATCGGGTGACCGATGGCTATGGCGCGGAAGCCGAGGCCAGGGTGCTGGTGAGCGTGGTCGAGCCGAGCGCCACCGACCGGCCCCCCGTGGCCCGCGACGACCGCGCCGCCACGTCGGCAGGTGTTCGGGTGCGCATCGAGGCACTCGGCAACGACAGCGACCCTGACGGCGACTCGATTCGCATCGTCGATGTGGGCCAACTCAGCGGCGTCGAGATCGACATCGTCGACAATCGCGCGATCGACGTCGTTCCCTCCAGTGCGATGTCGGGCCTACTCAGCTTCTCCTACACGATCTCCGACGATGCCGGCCAGCAGGACACAGGCCGCGTCAACCTGTGGGTGGAACCCGTCGACGTCGCCGCGGCACCGATCGCGGTCGACGATCTGATCAGCACGGCCGGGGTCGCGGTGTCGATCGACGTCGTGGTCAACGACGTCGATCCCAACGGTGGTCAGCTCACGGTCGACGCGTGGGGCCAACCGGCCGACGGGCAGGGGTCCGTGGTCCGTCTCAACCCGACCACCTTGCAGTTCACGCCGGCGGCCGGCATGCAGGGCAACGTGCAGTTCACCTACACGGTGCGCAACGCGGCCAACCTCACCGCAGATGCCACGGTGACCGTCTCGGTCACCGCCCCCACCGGGTCTGGCCCGGTGGCCCAGGACGACGCGACACAGATCTATCCCGGCGAGGTCGCCAACATCGCACCCCTCGCGAACGATCGACACCCCGACGGTCTGCCGTTCGACTTCGCCGGGCCGCCGCTGGTCCGGGCCGGACGCGCCGTCGTGAACAGCGACAAGACGATCACGTTCACCCCGCCCAACCAATCGCTCTCGACCTACCGCGTCACGTACGCCATCCAGGACGCCAACCTCCGGCGGTCCACCGCCACGATCACGATCACCGTGGTCGCACGTCCCGTCACCGAGCGGGCACCGCTCGCCAACAACGACGTCGCCCAGACGCCGTTCGGTACGGCCGTGTCGATCGACGTGCTCGGCAACGACGAGGACCCCGATGGCGACCCGATCCGCATCGAGAGCTACACCCAGCCCTCGTCGGGCTCGGTCGACCGGTCGGGCAACCGTCTGGTGTACATCCCCGGGCGGTCGACCGCAGGCATCGTCACCTTCTCGTACACCATCTCCGACGACTCGGGTCGCACGGCCAACGCCAGCGTCACGGTGTCGGTCGCCGAACCCGTGCGGATCGCCCCGCAGGCAACCGACGACCTCGCCAACCTGATCGTCGGCACCAGCACCACGATCAACCCCCTGTCCAACGACATCGATCCCGACGGCACCCCGGGCGGCATGACGCTCACCAACATCGGCGCCCCGTCGGGCACCGGCATCATCGCGGTGTCGACCGGGAACCAGGTCCGCCTGACCGGGAATCAGGTGGGCAACTACACCGTGCGGTACATGATCACCGATGCCGACGGACTGACCGCTACCGGCACGATCAGCGTCGTCGTGCAGCCGGTGCCGAACACACCGCCGAACGCTGCCAACGACTCGGGGACCACCCTGCCCATGCCGTTCACCATCGACGTGCTCGCGAACGACGTCGACCCGGACGGCGGCACGCTCACGCTCGTCAGCGTCAGCGCCGTGACACCGAGCGGCGCCGGCTCGGCGGCGATCTCGGGCGGGCAGGTGGTGTACACGCCGTCGAGCTCGTTCAGCGGTGCGGCCTCGTTCGGGTACACCGTGCGCGACGCCGGCGGCAGCACCGACACGGCCACCGTCACCGTGACGGTCACCGCCTGTCCCGCACTGCCGTCGATGCCGGTGATCGCGACGAACAGCCGCTTCAACACCCCTGTGGTGGTCCCGCTGTTCGCCACCGTGCCGGTCGGCAACGCCATCAGCGTGGGCAGCGCCAACCAGGGTGTCGTGATCCTGCAGGGTGGCGGCACAGCGGCGCTGTACACCCCGCCCGCCACCTTCAACGGCACGGCCACGTTCACCTACAGCGCGCGCAACACCTGCGGCCAGGTCGCCAACGGCACGGTGTCGGTCGTGGTGAACCGGGCACCCGTCGCGAATGCCGATGCGGTGGCGACACCGCGGAACACACCCATCGCCTCGGTCCCGGTGCTCGTCAACGACACCGACATCGACCTCGATTCGCCACTTCGCATCGAGTCGGTCACCTCCGGCCCCGGCGGAATCGCGTCGCTCAACGCCGGAGCGATCCAGTTCACGCCGACGAACGGATTCATTGGCGTCGCCACCTTCACCTACCGAATCGCCGACCCGGGGGGCCTCGTCAGCGCGCCGGCCACCGTGCGCGTCACCGTCGCCAATGTGGCCCCGGTCGCGGTTGACGATGTCACGACCGCTCCGACGGGCACCAGTCCGATCACGCTCAACCCGCTCACGAACGACACCGATTCCCCCGGTGACACCCTGATCGTGCAGAGCGCTTCGCTCGCGCCGGGTTCGGGAGGCACGGGAGTCGTCACGTTCACGAGCACCAGCGTCAGCTTCGCCCCGGCGCCGACCTTCACCATCCCGGCGGGCAGCGCCAGCCGCACCGTCACCGTGAACTACGTCGTCGCCGACGGCACCGGCGGCGGCGCGCAGAGCGACACCGGGGCGATCGTGATCACGATCACGAACCGGCTCCCGACCGTCGCCAACGACACGGCGACGCTCGATCTCTTCACGGCGACCAGCGTCGGCGTGAACGTCCTGGCCAACGACGGCGATCCCGACGGGACGGTCGCCGGCCTCACCATCACCGGAGTGACCGGCTTCGCAAGCCCTCAATCGGTCACGATCAGTGGTGGCCTTGTGACGTACACGCACGGGTCGAGTACGGTTCCCGGCGGACCGGTGATCCTCACGTACTTCGTCAGCGATCCGAATCTCGGCATCGCGAGCGGCACGATCACCATCACGATCACGAGTTCTGCCCCTCCGCCACCGACCCTCCCTCCCCCAGCACCAGGACCATGACCGAACAGATCACCGCCGCACCCATCCTGAGTCGAGAGCAAGGCACCGCTGCCGTCAAGATGCTCGAGGCGTCGGTGTCGTCGGTGATCCGCGGCAAGGCATCACAGGTCCGGCTGGCGGTCGCATGTCTGCTCGCCGAGGGCCATCTGCTCATCGAGGACAAGCCCGGCACCGGCAAGACGTCGCTCGCCAAGGCCATCGCTGCGTCGATCGGAGGCACCGTTCGTCGTGTCCAGTTCACCCCCGACCTGCTGCCCTCCGACATCACCGGCGTGTCGGTGTTCAATCCCACGAAGGGCGAGTTCTTCTTCCGCGAGGGCCCTGCGTTCACGAACATCCTGATCGCCGACGAGATCAACCGTGCGTCGCCGAAGACGCAGGCGGCGCTGCTCGAGGTGATGGAGGAGCGACAGATCACCTATGACGGTGTGTCGCGACCCGTTCCGGCACCGTTCATGGTGGTCGCCACGCAGAACCCGCTCGACTTCCAGGGCACGTACCCGTTGCCGGAAGTGCAGCTCGACCGATTCGCGATGAAGATCTCACTCGGCTACGCCGACCGCGAATCCGAGATCGAAGTGATGGGCCGACGCCCGGGCCAGCAGATGATCGATCAGATGCCGCCTGCGTTCGACCCGCACCAGTTCCGCCTCGTCATCGCGTGCGCTCGCGAAGTCGCGGTCGGTATGCCGTTGCGCGGCTACGTGGCCGATCTGGTCGATGCCACGCGTACGAACCACGATCTCCGACTCGGGGTCAGCACCCGCGGCACCCTGGTGCTGCTGGCCGTGGCCCGCGCGTTCGCGATGGCCAACGGACGCAACTTCGTCACCGCTGACGATATCAAGGCACTCGCGGTACCGGTGCTCGCACACCGCATCGCGCTCACACCCGACGCAGAGATCGACGGGCTGTCGGAGGCCGCCGTCCTGCAGAGCATCCTCGACCAGGTACCGGTTCCGCGGATACCTCAGCCGCTGCTCGACCAGTGAGCCGGTCGGCGTCCCGGCTGAACCGCAACGGAACGGCGGTCCTGGTGAGCGCCGTCGCTCTGGTCGCGGTCGGGGCGATCACGGGCTACCGCGAGTTCCTGATCCTGGCGGTCGTTGCCTCGCTCGTGCTGATCGCCGCGGTCGTCGTCCCCCGTGTCACGTCCCCCATCGAGTTCCGGCGCATCGACACCCCGAAGTTCGTCCCGCGCGGTGCGATGGTGAGCATCACCCTCGAAGCCACCGCAGACCGCCTGGCCCCGCTCACGCGGATCATCGACCAACTCTCGGGCCACGCAGTGCCGATCGATCTTCCCGAGATCGATCCGACCATGGCGACGATCGTCACCTACCGGCTGCAGGCACTCCGGCGCGGCGCCCATCTGGTCGGCCCGTTGCTCGAAGAACGCACCGATCCGTTCGGTCTGGCGGTGCGCACGGTGGAGCACGACGTGGTCGACGAGATCCTGGTGCATCCCACGATCCACTCGCTCCGTCTGCCCGAGAGCGGCAATCGGATGCGCCAGACCCGAGCGACCGTGATGCGCTTCTCCGAGGACCCGCTCGCCGACTTCCGCTCGCTGCGCGAGTACGTGGTGGGCGACGACTCGCGGCTCGTGCACTGGGCGAGCACCGCGAAGACCGGCACGCTGATGGTGCGCGACCACTTCGAACTCCGCCGCACGACCAGATGCATCATCCTCGAAACCGTCGATCGTTCGGTGACCGATCTGTTGTTCGAGGACGCGGTCGAGATCGCCGCGAGCCTGGTGTGCGAGTCGTTGGAGAAGAACATCCCGGTCGTGGCGAAGACCAGAGATCCACATGCACCAGGAAGGGCTCGTCCCCTCCGCGAACGGCAAGAGGCGCTCGAACTGTTCACCCGGGTCCAGCGCACCTCGCTCGGCGAGACGCTGTCGGTGGGGCAGTTGAAGCTCACGACCGACCCCGGCGACCAGATCTTCCTCATCGCGGGTGCGGCCTCGCCGCTCATCGCACAGATGTCCGCGACGGCAGCGTTCACGCAACGTCTGCACGTGGTGCGGTTGCACGATCGGTCTGCGCCGTTGCCTCGCCTCACGGTGCGTCACACCGACACCACCAGTGCCGAGCAGTTCGCCAGCCACTGGAACGGTGGACGGGTGAGGTTCTGATGGCCGCCGCCGTCGCCGTCGAGTCAGGTCGGAAGAACTGGATGGTGGCCGCCGCCGCAGCAGCCACCGTTGCGATCGCCGCACAGCAGACCACCCGGATCTTCGGCGACGGGTACGCCGCCTGGGCCGTCGTCGGGGCTGGCCTGCTCGCTTCGGCGTCGATGGCGTTGGTCGCTCGCGCCCCGTGGTTCGTCCGAGTCGTCACCGCACTGGTTGCGATCGCGGGCACCGGGGTCGTCGGCGTGCTCACGCACGACGGCAGGCTGCCGAACGATCTTCTCGACGCGATCACCTCCGGGATCAACCAGGTGGTCGCCGCGGTCTGGCCATCGCCGACGTTGCCGGCCGCCGTCGGGGCAGTGGCCCTGGCCGTCGGCGTCGCGTCGGTGATCGCTGTCGAGCTCGCTCGGCGCTCTGCCGCAGCGTCCTTGCTTCCCTCCCTCGGCGTCATCGGCTTGATCGCGCTGCTCTCGGCTCCGGCAGGAGCGCCACCGATGTGGTCGGTGTCTGCATATGCCGTCGCTGCACTGCTGGCGTTCCGCTGGGAACGTGCCGGGGGACGCTCGCGGGTCGGCGTCGTGTGGGCCGCAACCATCGTCGCCATGTCCGCCGCGGTGCCGCTGCTGCTCGGGGGGATCGCGGCCAGCGAGCGCTACGACCCACGCGACGCCCTCGAACTGCCGTCGGCCGCACAGGATGCGTTGAGCCCGCTCGCACGCGTCGAGGAGTGGCGCCTCCGTACCCCGCAGGAGGTGCTGTTCAGCAGCGATCTCCCCAACCCAGCCCGGTGGCGACTGGTCGGGCTGACGCGCTACGACGGGAGAGCGTGGTTGCCGGCCAACGACTACCGGCGCGCGGGCAACCAGGTCGGCGCACCGATCACCGGAACGCCCGCCGTCACGACCGCCGTCGCGATCGGGTCGCTCGATTCGCTCTGGCTACCGACGGTGGGCAACGCCTTGGAGGTGTCGACCGACGTTCGCGTGGACGGTGGGAGAAGCGGTCTGCTCCCACCGGTCGAGCCCGTGGTCGGCACCACGTACTCACTCGCCTTCGAGGTCACCGGAGTGCTCCCGGCGCAACTGTCCTCGGCTCCCGCAGGTGACGGTGCCGGCCCGGTCCTCGTCCCCGGGTACGAACTGCCGGCTTCCGTCCTCGAACTGGCCACGACGATCACGGCGGGCACGCGCACCGACTTCGGTCGAGCCCAGGCGATCGCGACCTATCTCCGCGACCAGTACACCCTCGATCCCGACACACCGTCGGGTCACTCGATGGCGATCCTCGAGCTGTTCCTGGATCGCACTCGTCGAGGTCGAGACGAGCAGTTCGTCGCCGCGTACGGAGTGCTCGCCGCCGCGGCAGGTCTCCCCGTCCGCATCGCTGTCGGCTTCGACACCGTGATCACGTCCGATGGCGGTACCCAGGCGGTCTCGTCGGCTGCCGTCGCGTGGCCGGAGGTCGAGTTCGCCGAATTCGGCTGGGTCCGGTTCAATCCGGTGCCGGACATCGGGGCCGACGTCCCGCCGGCTGCGGGAGAAGGCGCCGTCGCCCCGGTCGACGACGCCGTCGTGGCCCCACCGCCAACCACGACGCCGAGCGCGACCCAGACCACAGCGCCCGACGACGATGCCGATGCGACCACCGAGGTGGTGGACGGCAAGGGTGTCTCGCGAGGTGTTGTTCAGGCCATCGCCGGTGGCCTGGGTCTGTTGCTGGTCGTCGTCGGCTACGTCGTGGTGGTGCTGGGGATGAAGCGGCGCAGGCGACGCCGACGACGCTTCCAAGCCGTCGCCGCCCGCCGAGCCCGCGGTGCGTTCACGTCGGGCGTCGACGTGCTGATCGACTCGGGAGCGCGCACGCTCCGGAGTGCGACCGACCACGAGTTGGTACGTGTCGGCGGGCGCACCGTTGGCGACGCCGCCGGTCTGCTGGCGCCGGCGGCGGAGGTCGCGACCGCCGCCGTGTTCGATCCGCACGGAGCCGACCAGCACGACGCAGACGTCGCCTGGGAAGCGGTGGAGCGATTCGAGGATCAGGTCGCGGCCCAGCTGGGACCGCTGCGGTGGTGGCGGGCGAAGCTCAGCCTTCGCTCCTTGAGGCGGAGCCTGTCCGACTGAGCGGCGCGCCCCGAGCGAGACGCCGGTCTCAGAACCGATCGGGATCGACAGCGCTCGGTGGCGGCAGGTCGGCCGTCGCCGGACGCGGTGGTCGAATCGGGCTCTCCGGACCTGAGAGGCCACCGGGGCCGGCAGGTTGCCCGAGGTGTCGTGACGGAGTGGACGTGGACGAGGTGAACGGCGAGCCGGGAGACAATGCCGGGCGTTCGGTCTGGAACGCGAACCCGGTGACGCCTCTCGTGGGCAGCGACATCGGCGTGTTGAGCAACAGCGCGCTCACCAGACCGATCGTGACCAAACCCGGGCGGATGAGCACGCCTTCGGTGAGACTCGCTGTCACCGTGGCCGTCCACATGCCGAGTGCGGCAGGGACCACCGGGGAGTTGTCGCCGGCCAGCACCCGCGACACGACCCGAACGATGCAGGCCACGTACGCGACCGCCACCAGGATCACGCCGATCGCGCCGTACTCGAGCCACTGGTCGAGCAAGCCCTGGTGAGAACCGATCACGGTCCAACCCGAGGCGTGGCGCAGGTCGGACAGGCTCGCCGTGGTGGTCTCCCAGAAACCTCCGGGGCCGTAGCCGACCCACCGGTGCTCCTGGATCGCTCGCCACGAGTAGCGCCAGATGACGGTCCGACCGGTGAGCGTGGCGTCCTTGCCGAACAACCCGAAGATCTGCTCGCGCGCCGACACCACCACAGCCACGAGGCCGATCGCGAGTGCGCCGAACATGAACGTGCTGCCGCTGCCGCCGCTCCGCCGCTCGGCGACGATCCGTCCGCTCAACCACTGCATCACGGCGATGGCCGAGGCTGCGATGATCGACGTGGAGCTCTGGCACAGGATCAACAACACGACCACGAGGGCGGTGTAGCCGGACCGCAACCACGCCGGCTTGAGCGCCGCCCGCACGGCAAAGCCGAGCACGAGCGCCGCCCCGAGCGAGTTCTTCTGGTAGAAGAAGCTGCGCAACCCGAGATCGGACAAGCCGACGTCGCTGCGGCCGAGCGAGAATGCGGCTGCCGGACGGAAAACCGCATCACACAGCACCAGCAGTGCCATCACGACCGACGCCTTGGCGAGGAACGCCAGCACGCCGCGCGCATCGAAGATGCTCGCGGCAACGTGCACCGACACGACCAGCGCCAAGTTGAGCAACACCTGGCGGACGGCTTCGACGGGGTCGCCTGCCGTCCATCCGACGGACATGATGACCCAGGCGAGGATCGGAACGATCCAGATCTCGATCCGAATCTCCCGCACCGGTTTGGTACCGATACCGAGCAGTGCGCACCCGAAGATGGTCATCGGCACGAGCGCCATCTGGACGTACCACATGTAGTTGAACTCGATCAGTGCGCCGATCGAGCTGAGGAAGATCGCGATGCCGACTGCGAGGGGAATGCGACCATCGGTCGCCCCGACCGCCTGATGCTGGGGACGTGCGGGCCCGCCCGTCGCGGTGATCGGCGGCAGCTGCAGCGAGGTCATGAGGGGCGGCGGGGTTCCTGGCTGAGCTGTACCTCAGGAGGTGCTGCCACGATGGGGATGGCCGACGAACGAGCTCGTCCGGCGGGCGTGCCCACAGGCAGGAGTTCGGCTCGCGATGCCCGGATCTGGTGGATGACGCCGACGAGCGCATCCATGCGCTGGCGCTTCATCGGCATCGTCAGGACGACCGCGTCGGCGACCTGAGCAAGCTGCACCGTCGTGGCGGAGTCGAGCAACGGGCCACCGTCGAAC
>JAYUSX010000034.1:0-2432 GCA_043755475.1 Actinomycetota bacterium | reverse complement strand
GCGGGAAGTGGTCGAGGCTGAACACGTCGCGGGCCCGCATCTCGATCAGTGCGTTGTCGCCGATCGGGATCCACCGATCGCCCCGCCGTCGGGCGATGGCCGTCAACACCGGCAGCAAGGCGATCGCCACCACGATGAGCTCGATGCGAGCGACGACCCGGTGAGCCAGCCCGACGAACGTTCTGCCCGGAACGGGCTCGCCCACGCTCACGGGTCGGTTCCGGGGGGCACGAGGAAGACCGCCGTCGGCGTGCCCAACTCCAACAACCGGTTCACCTGCTCCTGAAGCTCGGGCGAGACCCGCGGGTCGAGCTGCACGCTGAACAGGTTCGTCTCGAGCAGCGGGATCAGCTCGTCGAGACCATCGGTCGCGAGCGAAGCCGTCACGGCTCGCTCGATCTCGGTGTACTCGGCGCGCTCGCGCTCGTCGCGCGGGTCGTACTCCACGACCAACTCGGCCCCGGGCACGGCTCGCACCTCGTCGATGTAGAACCCGGTGGCCAGGCGCACCTCGGCATCGGCATCATCGAGATCGACGACTCGCTGGATCGTGACGGGCACCCTCCACGTGAACGGCACACCGACATCGAAGCCACGACGTTCCAGCTCGTTCACCAGGCCATAGCCCTGGGAGCCGAAGTACCGCGAGTCGTTCCAGGTCACCACGTATCGCCCGTCCGTGCCCACGGCCGAGCCGACACCGGCCTCGAGCGCACCGGCGGTGGGCCCGGTGATCTCTCGGAGGGTGTCGCTGAGGTGCTGCTCGGGAGCCCGCGCCCCGAACGCCTCGGCGGTGAGGGCCCCGTAGGACGCCACGCCGATCACGGCTGCCAACGCGGTCACGGAGGCCGTCAGCCGAGCGGGGGCGAGCCGGTCAGCACGAGCCTCGACCGATCGCGCCTCGACCGATCGGGGCGCGATCGATCGGGGCTTGGAGACGGCCGCGAGCAACGTCCACACCACAGCGACGACCAGGAGCGCTGTCGTGGTCCACGCCCACAGCGTGAGGTAGTACCACACCTTGCCGAAGATCCGGCTCATCGAGATCGCCCCCAACACCAGCGACCAGCCGATCACCACGTGCAAGCCGATCAAGATCCGATGTCTCATCCGCCACGCCCAGACCGCGGCCACGACCCACACGACCAGCACGATCAGCCCGGGCACCACGCTGCCCTGCAGGTCGAACGCGGCGCGGGTGACGTAGCCATCGCTGCCGAACGCGCTGCCGATCAGCCGGAAGACGTTCAGATGGCGCGCCATGAGTGCGAGGCCCGAACCGGCTCCCAATGGGTCTTCCGGCGGGGTGCGGAAGTAGTCGGCGATCATTCGCAGGTTGCCCGGCTCGTTGGTGAGCTGGTCGTACGCCGGCGGCAGCCACAGCACGGCGCCGACCACCGCCGAGGAGCCGAGCGCGCTGTACACGCCATTGCGTTCGACCGGATGGCGGTATGCCCGCCAGGCGAGCGCAGCGACGCACAGCGCGCCCATGCCGAGGCACAGACCGAGGTAGGGCAAGTGGGTCTGGGCACACAGCGATCCGACCGCGGTGACCAGCACGATCAGCCGCGTGTCGCCTTCGAGCACTCCCCACGTCGCGAGCAGCACCACCAACCAGAACAACAGGGGGAGGTACGGGTTCCACGGCTGCGTCACGACGTCGAACCCGTACCCGCGGACCAGGACGGCGATCATCGCAGCCACGGCGGCCATGAGCGGCGTGCCACCGCGTCGCTGAGCCAGCCAGAGCGCGATCGCGATGGCGACGAGGTTCAGCACGATCATCCCCGCGAGCAGCCCCCACGCCCCCGAACCGGCGAGTCGATAGGTGGGCGCCAACAGGTAGAAGCTCAGCGGCCCGGGGTGGCTGCCCTGGTCGGGAAACACCCCGATGCGGCCCGGCAGACCGATCAGCGGGGTATCGCCGCCGCCGACATCGCGCACGCGGAACTCCGTCATCGCCAGATCGAGCACCGGGTGGTAGTGACGAGTCGTCAGCTGCACCGCAGCGATCACGAACGGCACGGCCAACGCGATCCACAGACCGAGACGCACCTTGAATGCAGGCATCGCCAGGAACGTTCCCCGCAGGCGACTGAAGGCGCCGGCCACCGGCCTGCCGGCAGCACCCGACCGAGACGTCATCTCGTCGGCGATCTCATCGGGAGGGCCGCCGGCGATGGACGAGGTCGGACACGCCCCAACGAGTGACCAGCAGCATCGACTCGGCGATGATCCGCGACGACATCTTCGATGTGCCGAACTCACGGTCGCGGAACACGATCGGCACCTCGCGCACCGCGTAGCGCTTCACGACCAGGCGGCGAACGAGTTCGGTCAGGAATGCATATCCCTCGGCGGTCGTGCTTGCCGGCTCGATGTCGCGCATCGCCGTGGCGCGGTACGCCCGAAAACCGGATGTGGCATCTCGC
>JAYUSX010000033.1:0-2441 GCA_043755475.1 Actinomycetota bacterium | reverse complement strand
TTCCCTGCTCATGATGACCCCTCCGTTCGTGAGTGCCCGGTCTCGGGCTGCCTGGACGGCTTCTGTCTGGATGTCCTGTGTCTGTACCGCAACTACTTCGGGGAGGTGTCGACCATGCGATGGTTGGCAATGATCGGACCGGCGACCCAGCCGCACAGATGAGGATCGGCCTCGCGGAGCTCGCCCTCCAACCAGCGGCCCCGCTTCGTGAAACGACCCCACGTGCCATCGGTCGCAGTGACGAGGACGTTGCCCTCGCCATCACGTTCGTGGAGTGCGCCGGAGAACGGGTGACGGATGCCGAGCATCAGGGACGCTCCAGCCACTCGTCGAGCTTGTTGTTCAACCAACGCACCTTCGACTCCTGGTAGTTGGCGAGCGTGGCGCCCGGCTTGCGGGTGCTCTCGAGCCCGGTCTGGACCCGAGGCATGTTGAACAGATCCTGATCGAACACCTTGGCGAGCATGCCGAGCTCGGGCGCATCGGAGAACGACTCGAACTCCTCGAGCCAGTGGATCTCCGCCGGCGGAGGACGCTCACCCATGAACGGTGCGAGGAACAGCACCTCCATCAGCGCGCTCCTGTGGTCGTCGCCGTTGGGCCGGAAGCGGTACACGATGCGGTTGAACGCACCCCACGGATGGAAGTTCGGGAACAGCGTGTAGTCGATGCTGTCCATCATCTCGGCATCGCTGATGCGGTCGACCCAGTCGCCCGCCATCGGACGCCAACGCTCGCGGCTCCCGATCGAGGCGAGCGCTCGCATCGACTGCTCCTCGGTCACCGGCATCGGTGACGCCTGGTCTTCACGCACGTCGAGCATGGCCCGCATCATCTGGTCCTGCGTCGGTGTCCAGTCGAGGTTCGGGCTGGACGTGCCACCGGGCGAGATGACCCGTGCGAAGTTCTCCCACACGTCGACTTGGCTGTTGGTGTCGCCGAGGTACGGCATCACCTGCGGATGGGTCGCGTTCACGTGGAACGCCTCGCAGAACGCCTCTTGGGCGATCTTCCAGTTGCACGGCACGATCTTGGCGATGTGCGTCTGCTTGTAGCGGTTGCCGAGATCCCACACCTCGAACTGCTCGGCCATCTCGCCGATGAAGTCCATCAGCGGTTCGGCGTCGGGGTCGGGGTTCATGAACACGAAGCCGGCCCACACGCCGACCTTGCACTGCGGCAACTTGAACGCGTCGGCCTCGACATGGTCGAAGTCCCACTTCGCCGGAATGTCCTTCAGGTTGCCGTCGAGCTCCCAGGCGAAGCCGTGGAACGGGCAACGGATCTCCGAGCAACGGCCGTCGTGGTCCTTCAGCTGCCGACCGCGATGGAGACATGCATTCGGGTACGCCTGGATGGTGTCGGGCGCGGTGCGCACCACGAGATACGACGCCCCGGCGATCGTGTACACCTGATGATCGCCGACCACCGGGATCTCTTCCTCGCGGCACACGAACTGCCAGACACGGCTCCACAGCTTCTTCTTCTCGAGCTCGTGCCACTCGCGGCTGATGTAGCGGTCGATCGAGATGTCGGCGCTCCCGAGATACTGCGGCGACTGGAGCCGTAGGACCGCCGGAACGGGGTGCGTGTCGGTGTCGAGCAGCGCCTGATAGCTGATGCCCGGAGAACGAGGGGCGTTTGGCCTGTCGCCCTGAAGTCTGGTCATTGCATCCTCCATCGGTCACCTCTCCGAAGGTGACCCTCGAACAACTCGAACAACTCGAACAACTCGAACAACCCGATCGAAGCCGGTGATCGAACACTCGAATCATTATTGATCCGACGATCAATAAGTGTAGCCGCACGCGGGCTCTGCGATCAGGGTCGGAGCGTCGCGGCCGCGGGCCACTCGCTGGTCAGAGCGTGCCGCCGGCCCACCACGCCTCGAAGCGCGGCAGCGCTGCCGCCGACACCAACTCGACGAGCATGCCGCTGCCAGGCGGTCGCACGTAGGTGTACCCGCCGAGACCCTCGTCGGGTGAGCACTGCGCGAGCACCAACTCCCAACCCGCATCGAGGAGCCGTCGGGTATCGCCAGGCACATCGTCGGCCCACACACCCACGTGATGCACGCCCGGGGAAACGCTGCCGTCCCACACCGTGCCAGCGGGACCCTGCAACAGCTCGATGTGCTGCGGTCCTTCGCACGAGTACGTGAAGTGGAGTTCGAGATGCTGCTGGCCGTGTTCGGGCGTCCATGCCGGCTGGCGGAGCACCGACTTCGGCGTGGCCCACGTGACGCCGAGAGCTGGGCCCAGCTCGTCCATCGCGGTCCGCAGATCCGGCACGCGAATCCCCGTGTGGTAGATGCGTTGGTAGTCGATCATCGCTGTGCTCCTTCGACGTGCTGCTGGCTGACATCGTGCTGCTCGAACCGATGCCCCGATGCCCCGATGCCGTGGCACCGGGGCCTGGCGCCGGACGGACGCGAGTGGGGG
>JAYUSX010000032.1:0-6128 GCA_043755475.1 Actinomycetota bacterium | reverse complement strand
GCGGGCGAGACGTTGGCGGCGGTGATCCAACGCATGCACGACGGTCGTGTCGGGTCGGTCGTCGTGGTCGACGGATCACCCGATGTCGATTCAGGCTGCGCCCGCACCATCGGCGTCGTGACCGAACGTGACGTGCTTCGCCGTGCCGCAGCGCTCCACGTCGAGCTGGGTGATGTCGAGCAGACGATGACGTCTCCCGCAGACGTGATCGATGTGAGCCTCGATGCGACGGCGGCACTGCGGATCATGCGCGAGCGCGGCTATCGACACATGCCAGTGGTTCGCGCCGGCGAACTCGCCGGTGTGGTGTCGTTGCGCGACCTCATGCGCGTCACCGATCTGGGCCCGGCCGACGTACCGCGCGGCTTGAAGGGCGTCGTGGTCGCCGACACCGAGGTCGGTGACGTGCGCGGCAACGAGGGCTTCTACCACTACCGCCAGTACTCGGCCGTCGAGCTGGCGACGACACGTCCTCTCGCCGATGTGATGCGCCTCATGATCGACGGCGCGCTGCCCGTGACCGAGGCCGAGCGTCGTGCGTTCGGCGATGAGGTGCGGCCGTTGCGCCAGCTGCCCGATGCACTCCGATCGGTCCTGCCGGCCATCGCCACAGCGGGCGCGCCACTCGACGGCCTGCGAACCGCTCTGTCGCTCGCCGCGGCCGCACGCGGATGCCGGCCGGTGATCGACATCGACGCCGGTGCGCGCAGGGCCGACTGTCTGTTCGTGAGCGCACTCACCCCGACCATCCTGTGCGCATTGCATCGCCTGGCCCGCGGCCTCGTCGTGATCGAGCCTCGCGACGACCTCGACGACGAGGCGAACTACCTGTGGATGCTCACCGGCCGCGAGCCGACACGGCAGCACGCCCACGCGGTGGGCACCTATCTCGTCTCCACCGTCGACCACGGCTTCAACGCATCCACCTTCACGGCGCGCGTGGTCACCTCCACCGGGGCAGACGTCGGTGCCGCGGTGGTGGCCGGGGTGGGCGCCCTCAGCGGGCCGTTGCACGGCGGTGCTCCCAGCCGGGCGTTGGCCCTCCTGGACGAGATCGGCGACCCTGGTCGCATCGACACGGTCGTGCGGCCCTTGATCGAGCGCGGCGACAAGATCATGGGCTTCGGTCACGCCGTCTACAAGACCGACGATCCTCGCTCGTTGATGCTGCGCGACGTGGCCCGCGGACTCGGGGGACCGCTGGTTGCCTTCGCCGAGGCGACCGAGGCACGCGTGATCGAGTTGCTCGACGAACTGAAACCCGGACGCGGCCTGCGCACGAACGTCGAGTTCTACGCCGGCGTGGTGATGGAGCTGTGCGGCGTTCCACGCGAGATGTTCACGCCCACCTTCGCCTCCAGCCGGGTGATCGGCTGGTGCGCCAACATCCTCGAACAGGCCGCCGACAACAAGATCATCCGACCCAGCGCGCGCTACATGGGCCCGACGCCACCCCAACCCGTGCCATCGCTGCCCTGACCCGTGAGCGCCGCCCGCACCATGTGTGGGTCGGACTCACGGAACCGACGGTCAGCCGTCGCCCATGACGGCGTTGACGAACGCCAGGAACTCAGGTGTCACCTTCGACGGTGAGCCGCAGTCGAACGGGGGCTGCGGGTCGTACTCGATCGCCAGCTGGATCGCCTTGGCGACGTCGTCTCCGGCGATCCGCGCCGCCAGCGTGAGGCCCATGTCGATCCCGGCCGACACGCCCGCTGCGGTGATGACCTTGCCCTGTTCCACCACCCGCTGTTCGGTGGGGTGGGCGCCCAGTGCTGCAAGTCGGTCGTAGGCCGTCCAGTGCGTGGTGGCCGGAAGGCCATCGAGCACGCCGGCGTGGGCGAGGAAGATCGCCCCGGTGCAGACGCTGGTGGTCCACGTGGTGGTCGGATGCACCGCCCGGATCCATCGAACCACCGGGTCGTCGCGGTCGATGTCGCGGTCGGCCATGCCACCCGGCACCACGATCACGTCGGGTGCGGTGGTCTCGTCGAACGTGTGCGTGGCGACGATCGACAGCAGACCCGTGTGGTCGATCACCGGGCCTCGCTCGGCGGCGACCCAGCGCCCCTCGGCACCCGGCAGCTCGGCCAGGGTCTGGAAGGGCCCGACGATGTCGAGTGCGGTGAAGCGAGGGTAGAGAGCGAAGGCGATCTGCATGTCGTCATCATGGACGCGTCTCTCGGTGTCCGCTACGCCATGTGACCCTCCGATCAGGACGGCGTCGACGGACGGATCGCCGACACGCCACCGACACGCCACCGACACGCCGCCGCCTCGATTACTCCGCTCGCCGACCGACGCACGACGCGCGGGAGTGGCAACCCGGCGACGCTCCGCGGTTTCAGCGGTGCTCTGCGCTGGTACTTTGCAGGCATGCGATCGACCTGGCCATACCTCGCGGCGGTCGTCGCGGTCGGTGTGGGGGTGGGCACGTGGATCGCCGGAATCCCGCAGTCGAGCGCCGGCATCACGATCGCCGACGGGGTTTCCGCTGGTGGTCCGGGCGGTGCCGGCGGAGAGAACACGGTCGCGCTGCTTCCCACGTCGTCGTTCCCGCCGATCACCGTCACGCCCACCACCGAGCCCATCCGCAACCCGGTTCCACCGAGCACGACTCCGGCGACCACCACACCGGCGACCACCGCACCGGCGACCACCACGGCGCCCACGACTCCTCCGGCCACGACCACGCCGGCCACCACCGCGCCCACCGCGCCCACGACCACTCCCACCACCGCGGCCGCGGCAACGGATGTGCTCCTCGACCGGGCGCAGGTGCGGCTCGTGCTCGCCAACGGCGACGGGCGGTACAACCTCGTCGGGCGCAACGTCGATCGACTCACACCGCTCGGCTACACCACGATCGACCAGACCGACGCTCCCCGCAAGGTGGAGCGCACCGTGCTGTACATCCGCCCTGGGTTCGACGACGAGGCCGTCCGCCTCGCCGCCGATCTGCTCGTGCCGGGCGCCCTCATCGAGCAGCTGTCCGATCAGCCGGTCACGATCAACGACCAGCTCGGCGACATCATCGTCGTCCTCGGCCCCGACGCGGTGCGCTGATGGCGGTCGTTGCGACCCCTCGAGCGCTCCGGCGCCTCGGCACGGTGGTGCGGCCGCGCGCCACCCCACTGCAGGCGCTGTGGTCGCGGCTCGCCAGGCGTCGGTGGTTCGTGTTCGCCGGGGTGGCCGCCACGCTGCTCCCGGCCCTGCTGCTCACGCTGCTGCAGGACGACATCTACCGCGCCGAGTCGACGATGCTCCTCACCCGCAGCTCGATCGACGAGCTCGTCGAACTCGACAGCGCCCAGAACGACACCGCGGCGCGGCGTATCAACAACGAGATCGGCATCGTCGAAGGTGTGATCGTGCGCAGCCAGGTGCTCACGTCGCTCGGCCTCGAGAGCGCCCCTCGTGCCCATGCCTCCGGCGACGCGAGCAGCGACCTGATCACGGTCCGCGTCGACTCGAGCACCCCCGAACTGGCCGCCGCGCTCGCCAACGCCTACGTGGATGCCTACATCGACGTCAAGAGCGCCCAGAACAGCCAGCTCGCCAACACGGCCGTCGGTCGCCTGCAGGAGTGGATCGCCGAACTCCAGGTGCAGATCGACGCCGTCGACGACAAGATCGCCACATCGGCGAACACCACCGCGCTGATCGTCGAGCGCACGAAACTCGGTGATGAGCAGACCCAACTGCTCGAGAACCTCCAGCAGCTCCGTGTCGACATCGCGCTGGGTCTGGCCCCGGCCGAGGTCGTCGATGTCGCGGTCGCCCCCGACGGCTCGTTCGCCCCCGACCTGTGGCGCACCCTGCTGGCGGCGCTGGCCGCCGGTCTGGCGATCGGGCTGATCGCCGCTTTCGTGATCGACGAGTTCGACGACACCTTGCGGACCGTCGCCGACATCCATCGCCTCACCTCGGCCGGTCCGGTGCTCGCCGCCGTGCCGCTCGATCCTTCGGCCACCGCGCCACCGCTCGCCCTCACCAGGTCGAGCGATCCGGCGGCGACGGCCTACCGGGTGCTCCGCAACCAGCTGGTCGCGATGGACCGCTCGCGCCGGGTGTTCCAGGTCACGAGCGTGCGTGCGGGAAATGGCGCGACCACGACTGCGGCCAATCTCGGGGTGGCGTTCGCAGAACACGGTGAGTCCGTGGTCGTGGTCGACGCCGACCTCCGTCACCCGCAGATCCATCGTGTGTTCGGCGTCTCGGGCAGCCTCGGCCTGGTCGACAACCTGGCCGACGAGTCGATCGACATGACGTCGCTCCCCCTCGACGAGCGCCTCACCGTGATCGCCTCGGGGCCGGTGCCGCCCGATCCGGCGGCTCTGCTGGCCGCACCGACGTTCGAGGAGTTCGTCGCCCAGCTGCGAGCACGGTTCATGTACGTGGTGATCGATTCATCGCCGCTCGACGTGGCAGGTGATGCTGCATTGGTGGCCCGGACGGTCGACGCCGTCGTCGTTGTCACCGGAATGGGTGACACGTCTGCTCGAGACGTCGATCGCTCGATCGCCGAACTCGCCGACTCGGGTGCTCCGATCGCAGGGATCGTCGCCAATCGCGTCCAGCGCCGCCGGGCGAACAACGGCCTCGTCGCCTGATGCTCCGACCCCCTTCGTCACCCGGGACACGGGGTCAGGTGCCGAGCGGGATCGACGCGAAGCGCCGAGATTCGATCTCGCCCTCTTGGCGCCCAGCGTGGTATGGTTGCCGACATCTTGAATCGGAGGCGGAATCTGATGCGGAAAATCGCAATCATCCTCGCCGCGGTGATGGCAGTGATGACGACTCTTGGCGGGGTCGCATCAGCCAACAACGGCGGCGGCGGCGTATACCCACCCAATCCAGTCGTCATCGTCGTGCAGAATCCGACGGTGCCGTATGGCCAGGGCTTCTGGGCCAAGGGCAAGGGTCTGTGCGTCGGGGGCAAGGCCTTCTTCGCGATTCAGTCCATCGACGATCCCACCAAGGTCTTCTTCACCAAGGAGATCCCCGTCAATCCTGACGGCACGGTGACCTACACCTTCACCCCGGCCGACCTCGCCGGCTTCGTCGGCCCGATCACGGTCTTCGTGAAGCAGCGCGACATCTGCAACCTCACCGCGTCCACCATCGTCACGATCGTGAAAGACACGGCTCCACCCGGGAAGTCGCCGTCCGTCTCGGTGAAACCGGGCACGGTCGAACTCGGTGACGATTTCACGGCGAAGGCCAAGAACCTCTGCCCAGGCACCGTGATCTTCGCGGTCCAGTCCACGACCGATTGGACCAAGCGCTTCTTCTCGCCGCCGGTCCCGGTCAATCCCGACGGCACCGCCACCTACACCTTCGATGACAAGGTCCTCCCCGGCAAGGCGGGCACCTACACGGTGTATGCCAAGCAGCCGCAGTGCAACATCGTCACCACCACGGTCATCACCGTCGTGAAGGACCTTGACGACGATGACGAGGACGACGACTCGAAGGCGAAGCCCGAGAATGCAGGGAGCACCCCGCCGGCCGCGGAAGCCGCCGCTGCGCCTGCGGTCGCTTCACAGTCCCTGGTGCCTGCGGCAGCCACGACGTCGGGGGTCACACCTCAAGTGCTGTCCACCGGCCTCACGGCTCCGGCCGCAGCCGCAGCCACCCCGCCGGCGAAGGTTGCCAGCGCAGCGGTGGTCGCCAGCGTGCCGCCGGGCTCATTGCCGGTCACCGGCTCCGAGTCGAGCCAGACGCTGCAGATCGCTCTGGCAGCGTTCGTCGCCGGCCTCGGCATGATCGCCGTCGCCTCGATGCGTCGCCGCACCGCCAACGTCCGCTCTCGCTGACGCCAGCGTTTCCTGTTCACGAAGGCCCGCACCACACGGTGCGGGCCTTCGTCGTTTTCCGAATCGCGCCGCGCTCGTCCATCGGATCTGGGGATGACTGCGCAGTCTGATTTCCGAGGGCCCGATCGCGGTGTCTCTCTGTGGTGTCGATGCTGCTTCAAGAGTCGGTCAAGTGTTGGGCGGAGCGTGGTGAAGCGCACCTAGGGTCGCTGGCGTGCGGTGTCGGCGGACACCAGGCACACCAGGCGCACACACTCCAGGCGGATCACCAAATGGCGGACATCTCCTTCGCCCCCGGAACCTCGGGGC
>JAYUSX010000031.1:0-6140 GCA_043755475.1 Actinomycetota bacterium | reverse complement strand
GCCGACGTTCGGTAATCACTACCCGTGGGAACTCTCCGGCGGGATGCAGCAGCGCATCGCCATCGCCCGTGCGCTCGCCATAGATCCGCCGCTTCTTTTGATGGACGAACCGTTCGGCGCGCTCGACGAGATGACCCGCGAACACATGCAGGCCGAGCTGCTGCAGATCTGCGCGCGCACATCCACGACGGTGGTGTTCGTCACGCACAGCATCCCGGAGGCCGTGTACTTGTCGAATCGAGTGGTCGTCATGTCGCCCCGACCAGGTCGCATCACCGAGATCGTCGACGTCGACCTCGGTGCCGATCGCGACGAGGACACACGCGAAGCAACCGAGTTCTACGGCCGCATCACGGCAGTGCGCGAAGCACTTCGCGGCACCCACATGGGCACCGGCCCACGAGGTATCGAGGACCGATGAGCGAACGCGGATCGGTCGCCTCGGCCACCCAGGTGGTGCTCCCACCGCTGGTGTTCGGCGCGTTGTTCTTCGGTGCATGGGAGACCTCGGTCGCGGCCTTCGACATCAAGCCGTACTTCCTCGTGCCACCGTCGGACATCTTCGGTCGGTTCGTCGACAACATCGACCTCATCTGGGCCGCGATGCGAGTCTCGGGGGCGAACGCTCTGATCGGTCTGCTGGTGGGCGCGGCGCTCGGCGTGGCCATGTCGTTCGTGCTGCTGCGGTTCAAGCTGCTCGACGAGATCGTCACCCCATTGTCGATCGCTCTCAACGCGGTACCGATCTTCGTGCTCGTCGCGGTGTTCAACAACATGTTCGCGATCACGAGCGAGGTCCCCCGACGGCTCATGGTCACCCTCGTGGTCTACTTCGTCGTTCTCGTGAACGTGGCTCGAGGGCTTCGTCAGGTCGACGCCACACACGTCGAGTTGATGCGCTCGTACGCTGCCAGCGACTGGGCGTTGCTCCGTCTGGTGCGCGTGCCCAACGCGTTTCCGTACTTCTTCACGGCGCTGAAGATCTCGGCGCCGCTGGCGGTCATCACTGCGTTCGTCTCCGAGTATTTCGGCGGATCGCAGAACGGTCTCGGCAACAAGATCACTTCCAACCTCGCGACGTCGAAGAAGGCTGAAGGCTGGGCATACGTGGGAGGCGCCTGTCTGCTCGGGCTTGCCTTCTTCGTGTTCGCCGTGGTGTTGGAGATGGCTGTCAGCCGGCGCGGAGCCGGCGACGGCACAGAACGCGGACGGGAAGGCGCATGAGCGCCACCCGGCCCATCAGACCGCAGCGGCAACCAGCCGTTGTCGGGGGAGGAGAAGAACAGTGAAGCGTACGACCAGAGGAGCAGTCATTTCGATGCTCGCCCTGTCGCTCGTGGCCGCAGCATGCGGCTCCGACGACGACGAGTCAGCCGATACCCCGGCTCCCGCCGCCACCGAAGCGCCGACCGACGCGACCGAGGCCCCGGGCACGACGGAAGCGCCAGCCGCCACAGAGGCCCCGGGAACCACCGAAGCCGCGGCAGAGGGTGAGTGCACCGAGCCCACGGAAGTGAAGCTGCAGTTGCAGTGGGTCACCCAGGCGCAGTTCGCCGGCTATTACGCAGCCGTCGACCAGGGCTTCTATGCCGATCAGTGCCTCGATGTCACGATCCTCGAAGGAGCGGTCGACATCACGCCGCAGGACGTCCTCGCCAACGGCGAGGTCGATTTCGCGATCGCATGGGTGCCGAAGGCGCTTGCGAGTCGCGAAGGTGGCGCCAACATCGTCGACATCGCCCAGGTGTACCAGCGGTCGGGCACCTTGCAGGTGTCGTTCAAGGACAAGAACATCACCAGCCCTGCCGACTTCGCTGGCAAGACCATCGGCAACTGGGGCTTCGGCAACGAGTTCGAGGTGTTCGCCGCGATGACGGCGGCCGGCCTCGATCCGGCCACCGACGTCACCAACGTGCAGCAACAGTTCGACATGGTGGCGCTCCTCGCGGGTGACATCGATGCCGCCGAGGCGATGACGTACAACGAGTACGCACAGGTGCTCGAAGCCGTGAACCCCGACACGGGTGAGCTGTACACGCCGGACGACTTCAACGTCATCAGCTACGAAGAAGAAGGCGTTGGCATGTTGCAGGACGCGATCTGGGCCGACGGTGCTCGTCTCGACGATCCGGAGTACAACGACACCGCCGTGAAGTTCGTCGCGGCGTCGTTGCAGGGCTGGGCGTTCTGCCGCGACAACGTGCAGGCATGTGCCGACATCGTGCTCGATCAGAGCCCGATCCTCGGCGCCTCGCATCAGCTGTGGCAGATGAACGAGGTCAACAAGCTCATCTGGCCGGCAGCGAAGGGCGTGGGATTCATCGACGCGGATGCGTGGGCTCGCACGGTCGAGGTTGCGTCTGGCGCGAAGAACCTCGATGGAGCGACGGTGCTCACCAAGCCCGTCGACGAGGGTGCGTACACCAACGACATCGTCGAGGCTGCTCATGCGATCCTCGACGCCTTGGGTGTGGAGCTCACCGGTGACGGATACGCCCCGATCGAAGTCACGCTCAACGAGGGTGGCTCCTGATCCAGTCGGGTTCGTTGCATCCCCGGCGCGGCGACGTCGACGACGGGATGGGCCCGAGCTGAATGACAACGGGGGCGGGTCGCTTCGGCGGCTCGCCCCCTGTCGCGTCTGACCGCGACCGTTCGCACGCAGCATCACGCGATGGCGGTGCCGAACAATGCGCCGATGCCGTACGTGACGGCGGATGCAGCCACCACGATCACCAGTTGGCGGAGCGCACCGCGCAGGATCGGCCGTTCGGCCGATCGGCTCACCCAGGCGCCGACGGCCACGCTCGCTGCGGCGGTCGCCACGACCGACACGGCGACCGCTGTCGTGCCATCGACGAAGAACCACGGTACCAGCGGGATCGCCGCTCCCGCGCCGAACAGACCGAGCGAGCTCACGGCGGCGGTGGTAGGTGAGCCGAGCTCGTCGGGGTTGATGCCGAACACCAGTCGCGCCGAGAAGTCGAGGAACTTGTGCTCGTCGAGCGGCAGTTCGGTGGCGGCTCGCTGAGCGGTGTCGGTGGCAAGCCCTGAATCGACGAGCGTCTCGGTGATCCGGTCGAGCACGAGCTTCGGGTTGCGTCGCACCATCCGGCGCAGCTCCGCCAACAGCCCTTCGTAGATCTCTACCTGGCTGCGGACGCTCACCCACTCGCCGGCCGCCATCGAGAACGCACCGGCGACCAGGCTGGCGAAACCGGCGATGCGCACGGCACCCGACGAGCTGTCGGCACCGGCGACCGCGAGGATGAGGCACACGTTGGTGACCAACCCGTCATTGACACCCAACACCGCGGCGCGGGCACCGCCACGATTGGCGCTGTCGACGCGCCGTTGCAGCTCCGTGGCATCGCGGAGATCGTCGGAGACGCGGGGTTCGATGGGGTCGACGAATGGACTCGAGCTCATGTGGTGGATTCGCTCTGGAGGAGTGCCAAGTCGTCGAGGACGAGGGCCGCAAAGCCGCTCACATCGCTGACGTCGTAGGCGCGAGCGATCGTCCCGGCTGGGTCGATCAGGTAGGCCACACGACGCGGGAACTCGTCATAGCGATCGCCAGGCGCGCGCACCGCGTCGTAACGACGGCCGACCGCTCGATCGACGTCGCTGAGCAACGAGAACGGGAAGCCCTGAGTGGTGGCGAAGGCGAGGTTCTCGGCAGGCGTGTCGAACGATGCTCCGAGGATCACGGCACCAGCGGCGTCGAATCGGGGGGCGCTGTCACGCAGGCCCTGGCCCTGCAGCGTTCAACCGGGCGTCGATGCCTTCGGGTACCACCACAGCAGCACCCACGACCCGCGCAGATCGGCCGATCGAATTCGCTGGTCGTGTTGGTCGGGCAGGTCGAAATCGGGGGCAGGAGCACCGGGGGCGAGCATGGGTCCATGTTGTCAGGCATGGAGGTCACATGACGGTGGTGGCGGTGCCCAAGATCGGCACCGACGTCGATGCATTCGTCGCCGCACTGGCCCGCTGAGACACCGACCTGATGGCGTCGGCCGTCAGTCGTCGGCGCGGGGCGCTCCGAGCGGGTGCGGCGCCACCTCGCCGCGCAAGGCCTCGACCAGATCGACCAATCGGCCCATCACCAGGTCTGCCGCGATGCGCACCTCGTCGTTGGTCGGTTCCGTCGTCGGACCGATCTGCATCAACGAACGCACATCGATCGGGGCACCGACGCTGGTGGTGACCTTCGGCCGGCGGATCACGTTACGCACCAGGGTGAGGACCAGTCGTCGACGGCCGATCACCTCGTGCGCCCCGAGCATCGCGATCGGCACGATCGGGGCACTCGAGCGCAGAGCGAGGCGCACGGCGCCGGTCTTGGCGCGTTCGGGCCACATCATCGGATCGCGTGTGAGGCGCCCTTCGGGGTAGAGACCGACCGCTTCGCCGGCCGCGAGCGCCGTCGCTGCTTCGTCGAGGGCATCCGCCGCTGCGGCCGAGCCGCGGTGCACGCGGATGAACCCGAGCCTGCGCGCCAGCGCCCCCACCACCGGCACCTTGAACACGCCCGCGGTCGCCAGCAAGCGCAGTTCTCGGCCGAGCCGCCGGCACGCCAGCGCCAGGAGGACCCCATCGGCGTAGCTCGTGTGGTTGGAGATGACGATGATCGCCCCTGCCGGCAGTTGCTGCGCAGCGCGCACCCGGCTGCGCTGCTTGGCGACCTGCAGCCGGCTGAACATGCCGATGATCGAGCCGATGACCGCGGCGAGGACGCCGTAGAGAAGTGCACCCGATCTGCCGGGATGCCGCCAACCGGATGCCATGGGCGGTGACCCTAGACCTTCCTGTGCTGGGGATGACGTGGCATGCGCTCCATCACGATCAGTGGAAGATGCGTTGCGTCGTCAGTGTGGAGACGGACGATCTCGACGAAACCGAACCGTTCGTAGAGGCGCACGTTGTCGTCGCTCGACGTCTCGAGATACGCAAGCATCGACGTTCGATCGCACTCGTCGAGCACCGGCTGCATCACTGCGCTGGCCAGGCCGGCGCCGCGCCGCTCCGGGAGCGTCCCCATGGTGCCGAGATACCAACACGGCTCGTCGGGGTGATAGGGCTGGGTCTGGACGTGGGCAGCGGTGATGCGTTCGACGTCGATGAGTGCTGCCTGAGCGGTTCGTACGTCCGCCATCACGGTGGCATCGACCGCCGATCGCACGGGTGGCAACCAGATCGCGACCGATGCAACGTCATCGGTCACCCACACCGAGTTCCACTCCATCCCCAACTGGACGTCGAGCAGGAACGAACGCTTCATCCGGTGCAGGCGATCGGGACCGGGGAACGCCCACACGGCCCAGGCGTAGTCGAGCTGGGCGAACGCCAGCGTCTCCGCTGCTGCGGAGACATCGGCGTTCGTGGCTCGTCGCACGGTCGGCATCAGCGATTGCGTCGGGGTGAGATCGGTCGGGTCGAACGTCGTCCGGTCGAATGTCGGGTCGCGACCGTCAGCCGGTCACGTACGAGTCGGCGACGTTCAACGCCTCATCGATGATCGCAAGACCCTGGTGCACCTCGTCGACCGGGGTGTTGCACGGCGGGACGACATGCAGCCGGTTGAAGTGGGTGAACGGCCACAGTCCGGCGGCCTTGCAAGCGTTGCCGAGCTCGATCATCGGCTTTGCGTCAGCGCCGGCAGCATTGAACGGCACCAGTTGCTCGCGGGTCTGACGGTTCTTCACCAGCTCGATCGCCCAGAAGGTGCCGAGCCCGCGCACGTCGCCCACGCTCGGGTGCTTGGCCTTCAGCTTCTCGAGCTCGGGACCGATCACGTCGGTGCCCAGCATGCGCGAGTGCTCGACGATGCCCTCTTCTTTGAAGATGTTGATGCTCGCCACGGCCGAGGCACAGGCGAGCGGGTGCCCCGAGTAGGTGAGGCCACCCGGGAAGGCCTTGTCCATGAACGACGCCGCCACGTGCTGGCCGATCACCACGCCGCCGAGGGGGAGGTACCCGCTGTTGACCCCCTTGGCGAACACCACGAGATCGGGGCGCACGTCGAACGCATGGAACGCGAACCACTCGCCACAGCGAGCGAAGCCGGACATCACCTCGTCGAGGACGAGCATGATGCCGTGGCGGTCGCACAGCTCGCGGACCCCGGTCAGGTATCC
>JAYUSX010000030.1:0-15965 GCA_043755475.1 Actinomycetota bacterium | reverse complement strand
CAGGAACCCCAGGATCGGTGCCGCGACGGCGCGTATCCCGGTGAAGAACGTGTGCAGCCCCATGTAGTCGGCCACTCGACCGGGCGGCGCGAACTTGGTGACCCACAGCGACCACATCAGGTCGCCACCGGCGCTACCGATGCCGAATGCAACGGCACCCAGGATGAGCCCGAGGCTCGACGATCCCGAGAAGAACGCGGCGACGTACAGCGCGAACAGCAGGTTCACCATGATGCGGGCGGAGAAGAACGACATCCGGTCGAACAGGTTGCCGAACAACGGCATGCAGACCAACCGTACGGCCGAGGGGACCGTCACCGTGAGCATCACGATCTTCGCCGCGTCCGCGTTCACGCCGTAGATGGGCCGGGCGAGGTACTCCACCCGCAACGGCAACAACATCAGGTTGCCGAAACCCATCAACATCCAGGCGATGAGCGTGAGGCGCAGTTGGCGGTCCTCACCCAGCAGGTGGAAGTGGGGGAGCGGCGAGGAGCGGCCCTCCACGTGGTCGAGTGCTCTCGACGGAACCTTCGCCTGGCACATGGCGACCGCGATCATCGCCACGCTGGCCACCGCGAACAACTGCCACCACTGTCCCGGAGACGCCTTCAGGTGCGCCCCCATCGCGAACCCCGAGAGCGCACTCACGGCGACGCGCACGGCCATCCCTCGACCGACTCGTCTGCCGCGATCGACGGCCGGGAAGTTGCCCTCGTACGTCGCCGTCAGGAGCGGGATCGGCGCGCTGATCGCCGCCACGCCGATGATCGACCCGATCACCATCAGCGCGAGCGCACCGCTGGCAGCGAGCGCGAACCCGGCGGCACCGGCAACGCTGATCCAGGCTGCGACCACCATCACCGGGCGACCGGAGCGTCGAGCGAACGACGTCACGAATGGCGACGAGACGAGTCCGACGCCCGCTGCAGCGGCGATCAGCCCCTTCACCCAGCCCTGTGCCTCGAAGCGGGTGATCGCGACCGTGAGCACGATGGTCGACTCCACCGGCACGAGCACGCCCGACGGAATGGACCGGATGACGTCGATCGCCTGGGTGCGGCGGACGATCTCGGGATCGTCGCTCGGCGGTGCCGTCATCACCCGAGGCGCCGAAGTGCGGTTTCGGGCTGCGACGAGCTGGTCACCACCACCAGCGCGTCGACGACCCAACATCCTGCGCCGCTGACGATCGCTGGATTGATGTCGAGCTCTTGGATCGCAGGATGGTCGAACGTGAGGTGCGACACGCGCGTGATCGCATCGACCAGGGGTTCGGCGTCGATGCCGGCCGATGCCAGCGCGGCGCCGACGCGAGACGTCTGCACGAGGTTCGCAGCCGCGGCGCGGGACACGGGAGCGAGTCTGCTCTGCTCGTCGCCGATCGCGTCGGCCATGTTCCCGCCCAGTCCGACCGTGATGACCGAACCGAGGCGCGGGTCGGAGGTGCACCGGATTCGAACGTCCACGCCGGGTGTCACCATCCGCTGCACCGTGATGTCGTCGGCGTCGGAGCCCAGGCTGTCGCGCATCACGGTGACGGCGTCCCGCACCGCCTCGGCGTCGGCGATGTCGAGCGCGATGCCCGCTTCGGCGGAACGACCGGCGTGTCGCCGTGCGGCCTTCAAGCTCACCGGGAAGCCGATGCGCTCGGCCACCGCGATGATGTCGTCGATGGTGAGAGCCTCGGCGAGCTCCGTCGGTGGCGACTGCAGACCGTACGCACGGAGGAGCACGTCGACGTCGGCCATCGATGCCGTCGTGGCTCCTGCGTCGAGCGTTCGGGTGAGGACGGCGGCTGCCGCAGCGACGTCGATGCTCTCCGGCTCGGACAGCGTCGCCTCTGCTTCGGTGTCGAGCCAGCGTCGGTAGGCGGCCATGTGGCCGATGACCGCTGCGGCCGGTTCGGGGAACGAGAACGACGGGACCCGCGATCCGGTGCTGATGGGTCCGTCGCTGCGGCCCAGCATCACCGCCACCACCGGTTTGGTCGCTCCTGCCGCAGCAGCATCGATCGATCGTGAGGGAGCCCGCGCCGAGACGATCGGGGGTGCATGCACGACCAGCACGGCATCGATGCCCGGGTCGGCGAGTGCCGCCTCGACCGCTGGCCCGTAGTCGTCGATGTCGGAGCGCCAGTCGAGCGGCAGCGGTGCGGGAACCACGTCGAGCCCGACGGCTTGCAACGCGGCCTCGGCGAGGACTCCAGGGCTGCGCGAGTTGGTGAGGATCGCCACTCGCGGGCCGGCGGGCACCGGCTGGCAGGCGAGCACGCGGGCGGTGTCGAGCATCGCCCTCACCGTGGGCACCTCGATCACACCCGCCTGGTGGTACAACGCGTCGGAGGCCGTGCCGAGCGCCGCGTCGCCCGTTCGCACGGCCACGATCGGACGGCGGCGCGAAACCCGGCGGGCGATGCGCGCGAATTTGCGCGGGTTGCCGAAGCTCTCGGTGTAGATGGCGATCACGGTGGTGCGCTCGTCGTCTTCCCAGAACTGGAGGAGGTCGTTGCCCGACACGTCGCCCTTGTCGCCGAGCGACACGAACCACGACAACCCCATCGACATCTGCGCTGCCAGCTGCAACAGCGACGCGCCGAGCGAGCCCGACTGCATCGAGATCGCGATGCCTCCGGCGGGCAGGTCGATCGGCACGAGCGCGGCCTGCACACCGATCGGCGTGGCAGTCGACGGATCGGCTGGCGGATCTGCTGGCGGATCGGCTGGCGAAGCGGCATCGGCTGTGCCCCGACCGGTCGCGATGCCCATGCTGGCCGGGCCGATGATGCGCATGCCGAACCGCCGCGCCTTGTCGACGATGGCGTCCATGTCGATCCCGGTGCCGTCGACCGCGGTCATCACGACCGCGCCGCGAACGTGCTTGTCGATGCATTGATCGATGACCTGTTCCAGCACTGCTGCAGGAGTTGCGATCACCGCGAGCCAGATGTCGTGGTCGATGTCGAGCACAGAGGCATAGGCCCGCACGCCGCCGACGGTGTCGTGTCGCGGGTTCACCGGGAAACACGGGTGAACCGCACCCATGGCGACGTTCGACCAGACCTCCCGACCGATCGAGCCGGGTTCGTCACTCGCACCGATGACGGCCACCGACCGGGGCAACAACAGCCGGGCCATCGATCGGCTGTCGGCACGATGTTCGCGCAGCTCGACCGAGTCGACGAACTGCTCGGTGTCGGTCAACGGGAACTCCAGCTCCACGACGCCGCTGTCGAAGTGGCGCTGCACCGGCCAGCCCGCTTTCGAGAACACGTTGAGCATGGGTCGGTTGTCGGCGAGCACGTCGGCCGTGAACCGGCCGATGCCGTTCGCTCGGGCGATCGCGGCGAGGTGCTCGAGCAGCAATGTGGCGATGCCCGCTCCCTGATGTGCCTCATCGACCATGAACGCCACATCGGCGTCGTCGCGGCCTGGCCATCGTTCGTAGCTCGCCCAGGCCGCAAACTCGCCATGGATCTCGAGCACCAGCGCGACGCGATCGACGAAATCGATGACGGTGAAGTGCTCGAGTTCGGCGTCGGTGAGCGTTGGCTTGGGGGAGAAGAAGCGGCGGTAGAGGTTCTCCCGCGGCTGGCGCTCGTGGAAGGCGAGCAGGGCGGGGGCATCCGCGGGGGTCATGGCACGCAGGTAGCCGGTCTCGCCGTCGGCCATCACCACGCTCGTGGCCCAGTCCTCCCGTGCGATCGCCACGAGACGAGCTTGCCATATGTGGCTCGCTGCAGGTGGATGACCTTCGGCACTGTCGGTGCGGTCGCTCAGTTGGCACCGTGTCCTCATGGCGCCGACCCCGCACCCGAAACCGTCCGAAGCCAGGACCTACCTCAGTCAGAACGACGCGATCATGTGGACCATCGAGTCCGATCCGCTGCTGCGATCCACGATCGTCGGCGTGGTGATGCTCGAGGCCCCTCCCGCGTGGGACCGACTGGTCGCCCGGGTGGAGCACTGCACCCGCATGGTGCCCGAACTGCGCGAGAAGGTGGTGCGCGTTCCGTTGCATCCGACCACCTGGCGTTGGCAGCCGGACGCGGCGTTCGATCTCACCTACCACCTGCGCCGTGTGGCCGTGCCTCCGCCGGCGACCGTGCGCGAGGTGCTCGACATCGCCCATCAGAACGCCCAGGACGGGTTCGATCGCACTCGTCCGCTGTGGGAGTTCACCCTGGTGGAGGGGCTCGCCGACGGGAGCGCAGCGCTGATCATGAAGGCGCATCATGTGCTGACCGACGGCATCGGTGCAGTGCAACTCGCGACCCATCTGTTCGACCTCGACCCTGACCATGATTCTGGTCCTTCGCCCAGCACGCAGGTGTCGGCGGTCGACGAGCCCGAGGTGCCGGGTGCACCGGATGTGCACGGTCTGTGCGGCGCCATCCGAGAGGTGGTCCTCCACGACATCGACGGCATGGTCGGCCTGGCTCGCAAGACGCTCCCGTCGATCGTGCCGAACCTGTTTCGAGCCCTGCGCGATCCGTTCCACGCCGTCGCTGCCACCGTGCGCATGGCCGAGTCGATCGGCCGAACGGTGGCTCCCGTCACCGACACGCTGTCGCCGATCATGGTCGATCGCCACCGCGCGTCGCGCTACGAGATGCTCGAGGTCCCGCTCGCCGACCTGCGCCGTGCGGCGGGGGCCGTCGGCGGCACCCTGAACGACGGCTTCCTCGCCGCCATCACCGGCGGGCTGCGGCGGTACCACGACGCGTTCGGTGTGGAGGTCGAGGGGCTGCGAATGGCGATGCCCGTGAGTCTCCGCACCGGGGCAGATGGCATCGGAGGCAACCACGTCACGGTGATGCGCTTCACGGTGCCGGTGGGGGTCGCCGATGCCGACGAACGCATCCGCCGCCTCCACGACATCGGCCAACGCATCCGTGCGGAGAAGTCGCTGGCGCACACCGAGGCCATCGCCGGAGTGCTGAATCTGATGCCGAGTGCCGTGATCGGTTCGATGCTCAAGCACATCGACTTCCTGGCCAGCAACGTGCCCGGCATCCCGGTGCCGCTGCACCTGGCCGGCCGGCGCGTCCTTCGCTACGTCCCGTTCGGACCCACATCGGGCTCATCGATGAACGTGACGCTGATGTCCTACGACGGCATGTGCTGCCTCGGCGTCAACATCGATACGGCCGCGGTCACCGATGTGCCGTTGTTGATTCGATGCCTGCGCGAGGGTCTCGACGAGGTGCTCGCCCTCGCCGAGTAGCGTCCACTCGCCATGGCACCAACCGCTGTCCGACTGACCTCGCGGCGCGCCTCGCTGGTCACCCCACCCGCTCGCGCCACGCACATCCTGGTCGTCGCCACCCCTGGTGACGAATGGCCCGAGGCTCCGGGCCGTGAAGCGGTCCGACACGCGTTTGCCCGCTCGGCCTGCTCCGGGCCTGAGCGCCCAGACGTGCGGTGTCGTGGCATCATCGCTGCATGACTGTGATCAAGATCAACGCCCTCACCGTGCCGGCCGAGATGGGCGACGAAGTTGCCCGGCGCTTCGCGGCCCGAGCCGGCGCCGTCGACGGCCACGACGGATTCGAGGGGTTCGAGCTGTTGAAGCCCGCCGACGATCGCACCACGTGGCTCGTGGTCACCCGTTGGCGTGACGACACCTCGTTCGATGCCTGGCGGAACTCGGCGTCGTTCGCCCACGGGCACCGTGCACCCGACTCGGGTGAGGGTGCGCCAGCTCCACAGCCACCGATGCCCATTCAGGCCGAGCTGTGGAGCTACGAGGTCGTCCTCGCCGCACCGGGTACGTGACCGCCGCCGGTCAGCCGAAGGGTCCGCCGAGCGCGGGTTCGAGAGGTGCGGTACATGCCGCCTGCGGGCCGCCGGTCTCGTCGAAGAAGTAGATCGTCGACGCGTTCACACCGATGGACATCGTCGCCGTGACCGTGGTCTGTTCGACGATCCCGGACGGATCGACGACCTGCACGATGTCGCCGGCGACGATGTTCGGGGTCACCACTTCCCAACACGCATCGTTGCTGCTCGAGAAGTTGATCCGCGTCGGTCCCACCGAATCGGTGATCCCGGTGCTCTGTGAGACGAGGATGCGGCCGAACTCCGACGGGCGCCACACCTGCACCTTGTAGGCGCGTGGTGCCAGCGACGGGAAGTTTCCGATCTCGACCGAGTCGCCGTTGGGACGCACCTCGATGTAGTGGTCGGCCACCGGCGGCTCGCTGACCGCGTTCGTGTACTCGAACATCGTGCCTGGGCTCACCACGCTCGAGAAGCCGTCGACGGTGATGACCACCGGAACCGTCGCCGGATTCACCGAGGGCGGCGAGAAGGCCAGGCACACACCGGGGTCGCAGAGGATCTCGCCGGGAGCGCCGCCGAAGGTGACCGTGGCCGGGGTCGTGCCCACGAGGTTGGTGCCCAGGATGTCGATCATCGCGTCGCCTTGGAGGCCTCCCCGGTTCGGGAACATCGACGTGATCGTGGGGATCGGGGCAATGAGGTAGTCGAAGGTCGCCCCGCCCCCGCCGAGGGCGTTCACCGTCGCGACCACCTGAACGGTGACGGGGATCGTGCTCCGATTGGCGGGCGTGACCGCGGTGCACGATGTCGTCGATGCACAGACGACGTTCGTCGCCGCGTTGCCCCCGAAGGTGAACGAGGTCTCACCCGGCACGGTCGAGAACCGCAGCCCGCTGATCGTGACCGCGGTGCCTCCCAAGGTGAAGCCGTTGGCCGGCGTCACGCCGGTGACGGCGGGGTTCAGCACCGGCGGGGCGTAGGTGCCCGTCACGGTGACGGTCTGGCCGGCCACCACGTTCACGTTCTGACAGGGCACCGGAGCAAAGCCCGGAACCGTTTCGAAGCACACCTGGTGTGGGCCGGCAGGGAAGTCGGTCCACAATCCCCAGATGTCGCGGACGACGCCATCGACGGAGACCTTGGCACCCACTGCGGGGCTGGTGATCGCCCGGATCATGCCGAGCGGGGAGAACGATCCCGTGACGGTCGTCGTCTGGCCGGACACGACGCTGATGGTCTGCGGAGCAGGCGTCGCGAACCCGGGCACGCCGCTGAAGGAGACGGTGTACTGGCCGGGAGCGAGCTCGAGCCAGCCGAGACCCCACTGCGTCGTGTCGTTGCCGTTGACGGAGATGCGCGCAGGGACCGGAGGGTCGGTGGTCACCCGGAGGAGGCCGATGTTGCTGGGCCCGGGCGTCCCCGGAGCCGAGGCGTAGGTGCCGGTGATGGTGGTGGTCAGCCCTGCCGTGACGGTGACGGACTGACACGGCGGTGCGGCGAAGTCGCCGACCGGGCCGAAGCAGACCTGATGCGCGCCGGCGGCGATGTCGGTCCACAGGCCCCACTGATCGCGCGGCTGACCGTCGACGAGCACCTGGCCCGGAACGGCCGGATCGGTGATCACACGCAGTGTGCCCAACGCAGTGAACGTTCCCTCGACCGTGGTGGTGGCCCCGGCCGTGACGGTCACGGTCTGGGGGGCAGGTGTGAGGAAGCCGGGCACGTCGGTGAACGAGACGGTGTGGCTCCCCGCCGGCAGCTCCAGCCAGGTGAGCCCCCAGGTGTCTCGCGCGACGGCGTCGACGATCACCTGCGTCGGCACGGCAGGGTTCGACGTGACGCGGAGCATTCCTTCGCCGGGCTGCAGGATCGCCTGTGCCGGCGTCATCGCGCTCGGGAGAAAGAGCAAGCCGACCGTGGAGAGGAAGCCGACGATCAGTCGTCGGCGCGAGCGCACGCGTTCAGGTGCACGCGCGGGCGAACCCGGCGTCGACGCGGTCCGTAGCTCCGGAGGGTTCCCCTGCCGATGTGTCTTCTGGTGCCGCTGGATCGCTCGCAATCCGCCCATTGCACTGCCTCCGCCCGTCTCGGTGTGTCGATGGCTCCTCGTTCGACGTCGCATCACGCAACCACCGTCGTGGGATCGAGGGCCCGGTTGTTCGCTGGATCTCGGTTCGCTGGATCTCGATCGAATGGCGTCGAGACAGCGCTGACCGCAGTGCCGCCCGGCACTGCGGTTGCTGCAACGGCCACGTCGATCGTGACCGTGCTGGTTCCACCGGCTGCGAGGGCTCCCGTGCGTGTGCACGTGACCCGTTGCTGGAACGTGGAGCAGGTCCATTCGGACGCTCCGGCGAAGCCGATGTAGGAGATGCCGACCGGCAGGTCGTGGGTGACTGTGATGATGCCGGTGTTGGCTCCATTGCCGTCGTTGTCGACGGTGAGCACGTAGCTCGCCGCGACGCCGACCTGGAAGTTCCCGGTGTGGCTCGACGCCACGCCGATGTCGGGTCGGCTCGGCAGCGGTGTGACGACGTCGGCCGGTGCCGTGCACGGCGCGCTCGGACCCTTCGCGACGGCGCTGCCGGCCCCTGTCACTGCCGACCATCGCCAATACCTGCGGCGATCGGAATCGGCGCGTTGCCGAACCGAACTCCCGCGAGTCCCACCGCGCATGAATTGTCCTTCCGCCCGAAAGTGCCTCCAACCCGCCGTCGGAGGTAGTGCCAGTATCGCCATTCCTCGATCGCCCAGGCAAGGCCGTTCTCGGCCCGGTGGGGAATTCGCAACCGCGGACGTCGGGCCGAGCGGGCGACCAGGGACGACGACCTTTGAGGAACCTCTGGATCAACCTCGACTGGACATCGAGGGTTCACGCTAGGTGTGGGAACGGGCCCGCAGAGCGGTGCCGTCAGATCGGTGTCCGTCAGATCATCACCGGACGACGATGGCGTCGTTTCCCCACGGGGTGACCGCCTCCGGCGCCACCGCCATCCCACGAAATGCCTCGGGGAGCTCCTCGACCATGTGCAGGATCGCTCCCAGCCGACCGACGCCGACGAAGAGCGCGACGTCGAGGGCGAGTTCGACGATCTCGCCGTCGTCGAAGTGTTCGTGGAGTTCGGCGAACAGGGCGTCGTCGATCGCCAAGTGGTTGGTCGCGAAGAGCTCGCCGAAGCGGATCGCGGCGCGTTCGGCGGGGGTGAGGTCGGCGGCCTCGGCAGGGCGTTCGAGCGAGCAGACGAGGTCCTCGGTCAACCCTGCGTCGATCGCATCGGTGTAGCGGATCGCCATGCAGCTCCGGCACTGATTGTGGAACGCGACGCGCAGGCGAACGAGTTCGACGAGGCGCGAATCGAGGGTGCGGTGCCGCTTCAGCGACCCGGCGAAGGCCATCAGCCCGCCCGCCAACTCCGGTCGGTGGGCGAAGTAGCGCATCAGTCCGTTCTCCAACGGCGTGCGCTCGGCGGGCTTGATCGCCTCGACCATCCGCTGATCCCATTCGCTCGGGTCGATCTGTCGGATGCGCTCCATAGTTCGTTCCTCCCGTCGTGCGGCGGTGCCCACGCGGACAGCGAGGCTTCCCATCGGTCATGGTGCCACGTAGTGTCGTCGACCATGGACCCGAGCTCCTCCACCTCCGCCGCGACCACCCACGAGGCGATCGATTTCGAAGTACGCCGCGACGATCTCCGACAGCACCAATCGGTGACGTCGACGGTGCCTGAACCAGCCGCTGGCGAGGTCGTGCTCCATCTCGACCACGCCGCGCTCACGTCGAACAACATCACCTACGGCGCGTTCGGTGACGTTATGGGCTACTGGAACTTCTTCCCTGCCGACAACGGCTGGGGTCGAGTGCCGGTGTGGGGGTTCGCCGATGTGGTCGCATCGCGGGTCGACGGCATCAGCGACGGTGAGCGGGTGTACGGGTACTTCCCGATGTCGACCCATCTGGTCGTGCGCGCGGGTTCGGTGACGCCTTCCAGTTTCATCGACGAGTCGGCTCACCGAGCGATGCTGCCTCCGGTCTACAACCAGTACTCGCGGATCTCCGATCGCGCCTCTGCGCACGACGAGCACGTGCACGCCGTGCTGAGGCCGCTCTTCACCACGTCGTTCCTCATCGACGACTGGTTGGCCGCCGAGAACACCTTCGGAGCTCGTTCGGTGGTCATCGCCAGTGCGTCGAGCAAGACGGGCCTCGCGCTCGCCGCGCTGTTGCACGCTCGCGGGGGGATCGACGTGATCGGCCTCACGTCGTCGCGCAATGCCGACTTCGTCCGCTCCGTCGGCTACTACGACAGCGTCGTCACCTACGGCGATGTCGCCACGCTCGATGCATCGGTACCCACGGTGCTGGTCGACATGGGTGGAGACGCAACGGTGTTGGCCGCGGTGCACGGCCATTTCGGCGCTTCGCTGCTGCACAGCTGTCAGGTGGGTGCGACGCACTGGGAACACGTTCGCTTCGGAGTGCAGCTGCCCGGTCCCACGCCCGCGATGTTTTTCGCACCCGACCATGTGGTGCGGCGATTGGCCGATTGGGGCGGCAGCGGTTTCGAAGAGCGCGTGGGCGCGTCGTGGGACGTGTTCACCGAGTCGGCTGCCGGTTGGCTCGAGATCGTCGAGCATCGTGGCCCGGCAGCGGTTGCGGTCGCGTTCGACGCGGTGCTCGGCGGTCAGGTGCCGGCGAACCAGGCATACGTCATCTCGCTCGATGCCTGAGGTTCGCCGGGCCGTTCCTCGGAGCGGTCGATCAGTTCGGTGTCAGGTGGCCGACCACGGTTGGTAGCACGAGCTCCCGTTTCGTGCCCAGAAGGTGCACAGTGCCGCTGCTGCGCGAACGTTCTGCACCGGGTCCATCAACGTGAACGGATCGACCTGCTCGCCGAGCGTGTCGTTGAGGAACGTCAGCGAGATGTCGTTGATCTGCAGCAGGCCGGAGTCGCTCGTGCGCGATCGGATGACGGCCCAGCAGTTCGATTCTCGCCACGCCAAGCGCGACATTCGTAGGACGTCCCAGCCGATCGCGGGTGCGTGGATCATCAAGAGATCCTCGTACTGGGTGCAACGACCCGGCACCTCGGTGCCGTCCGGTCCCGGCACGACGCGTTCGGCCACCACCGCAACGGGAGCCGTCACAGGAGGCGTCACCGACGTCGTCGCCGGCGTCGGCACGGCAGCGGGCACGGCTGCCTCGGGCGGGTTGATCGCGAGCGGCGAGATAGAGACGACGGGCGTTGCCAGCGGGGTGGCGTGGCTCGCGGACGATGCCGCCGGCCCGTCGCACTGACTGGTGCCGAGGAACAGCGTCGCCACGACAGCGGAGCATCGCTGCAACATGCGCCGACGGCGGCGGCGATCGCTCTCGCTGAGGTGCTCGGCCAGGTGCTCGTACCGGAGTCGGGGCGCGTTGGAGGAGACTTGGGGGCGGTTCATGGGCGTTGTTGTAACGCAATCGCAACACTGTTGTGCGCGCGGGTGACACGTGTCATGGGTGCACCGATCGGCCGGCCGACACGGTGGCGGCCGCTCGACGACTCGGCGAGAATGGTCTGGTGACCCGCCCTGTCCGCCGCTTCACCCGTGCTGAGCTGCTCCAACACAGCGGCGCGCACGTCGACGACCTCGCCGGCGCCGACCTTCGGTTGCTGTTCGTGGGTATCAATCCCGGCTTGTGGACCGCTGCCGTGAATGCGCACTTCGCCCGCCCCGGCAACCGGTTCTGGCCGGCCCTGCATCGCGCCGGCATCACGCCCTGGTTGGTCGACGCGAGCGGCGGGATGATGCCCGACGATCTCGCGATGCTGCACGAGGGTGGCATCGGCATCACCAATATCGCGTCGATCGCGTCTGCCCGCGCCGACCAGCTGTCGACCGAAGATCTGCGCGTTGGTGCGCAACGACTGGAGGCCACGGTCGAGCGGCTCGGACCGCAGGTCGTCGCGGTGCTCGGGCTCACCGCCTACCGGCAGGCCATGCGCCGGCCAAAGGCGCTGGCCGGCCGCCAGGTCGAGCGACTCGGTGGAGCAGAGCTCTGGGTGCTGCCCAATCCCAGCGGGTTGAACGCCCACGAGACGATCGACTCGCTCGCCGCTGCCTACGCCGGCGCGGCCCGCGCGGCCGGCCTCGATCTGTCGTCGGGGTCGACGCGGGAACGCTGAGGGCGTTCGCTATGCCGCGTCGAGGTGGTGTCGCAGCTCTTGGGCGGCGGCCGCCGCGTCTCGATACACCTGCAAGAAACGCGCCAGCTCTCCGGGGCGCAGGCGCTCGAGCGCGTGCAGGTCGGCGCGCTCGTAGGCGCGAACGGCGGCGAGCACGTTGCCGAGCGGGCCGGTGCCGTCGACGAGCGCCTCGGCCACGGTGGGTGCCAGCGGGAGACCCTCGACCAGCTCGGCCATCGGGATGTGGAAGACCACGTCGAGCACCGACAGCAGACCGGCGGTGTACGCACCGTTCTCGAGTTCGGGCACGTCGACCGTGGCTCTGGCCATCCAGGCTCGGATCGCCGCCAGGGTGATGATCTCGTCGTTGTCCTTCGAACGCGAGGCCATCGTCAGCAACGTCGCCATCTGTCGCACACGCTCGATGCCGAGCAACACGAGCGCGTGGTACACCGATTCCACCTTGGTCGCGAGCCCTGTCGTGCTCGAGTTCACGAGGCTCAACAACCGGAAGGCAAGGGTCGGATCGACCACCACCAGCTGCTCCAGGCGCTTGATGCTGACGTCGGGTGATTGCACCTCCGCCAGCAGTGCGACTGCCGCCATGCTGCCCACCGTGCGCGCAGACCTGCTCAAGATCTCCGGCTGGGCGAAGAAGAAGCCCTCGAACAGCTCGACGCCCAGGGCCATCGCCGTCCGGTACTGGTGCAGTTCATCCACACCCTCGGCCATCAACCGCGCGAACGGTGCACTGATCCGCATCGACGCGATGGTGCGCTCGAGGTCGGCGGTGGGCGTCGCAGCCATGTCGACCTTCACCACGTCAGCCAGCTTGAACAGGTCGCCCGATGAACCCTCCGGATGCTCGGGCACGTGGCGCATCGCAATCCGGTAGCCGGCGAGTTTGGCGCCGAGCACGTGCGAGAACAGAGAGCCATCGGACTCGACGTCGCCCCGGATCTCGAGCACCACTTGATGTTGCGGCAGAGCGAGGTGGAGCCCGTCGCTCAGGAAGTCTGCATCCACACGGACGTAGCCGGGTTTGCCGTTGAGCAGCTTGTCGACGCCCCATTGGAGCAACGTGTGCTCGACGAGCTCCCGGGCGCTCGCCTCCGGCGCAGGATCGGTGGACCCGGCGGAGGTGCCCCGATGCAGCAACTGGTACGCGACCGCCTTGCGAGCGCGGTCGAACACCGGCTGCCGGCCGATGTAGATCGTCCCATCATCCAGCCGTGGGGTGCTCGCCGGGAGCGTCGCCTCGATGGTGTCGGACATCACTCTCATCATCGGCCGCCAGCCCCCCCCAACTGAAGGGGTATGTCGCCTCTCGGGCCCGGTCGATCGGGGCGGCGTTCGGCCGCCATGACCGCGACGCAGAACACCGCTGCCACCACACCCAGCCAGAGCACCAGCCAACACCCTCGTGAGCGACAACTGCCAGGGCACAAATGCTCAGCAGGACCTCGCGTCCGAGTGCTGATGCGATGTCGAGGGTGTCTAGCGTGATCGCGATGTCAGGCCTCACCGACCCCGCCGTGCAGGACGATCCGTTCGACTACTACGCGGGTCGCCTCGCCACCTGCCCCGTGTGGCACGAGGACGACATCGACCTCTGGGTGATCGGCGGTCTCGCCGAGGCGCGCGAGGCATTGCAGGACATCGCCACGTTCTCGAGCACGCCCGCCCGGTCTCGACGTGCCGGCGCGGCCCAGATCGCCTATCACCAAGCCTTGGTCGAGCATGGGTGGCCCCGCCAGGCCACGTTGCAGCGCACCGACCCACCGGTACACACCCGCTATCGCAAGCTGTTGAACCGTGTGTTCACGCCCGCGGCGGTGCGTGGTTTCACCCCGCACATCGATGAGATCGCCCGCGAGCTCGTCGATTCCATCGCCGAGCGGGGCGAGTGCGAGTTCGTCGCCGACTTCGCGCTGCCGCTGCCCGGCATCTTCATCGCCGAACAGCTCGGACTCGATCGTGCTGACTACCGCACGTTTCGCCGGTGGGCCGACGCGATGCTGGCGCTCGCCAACCGACCGCAGATGTCGGTGGAGGAAGCGATCACAGAGGCCGCGATCGAGGTGGAAGCCCAGCGGTTCCTGGCGGGCGAGTTCGAACGTCGGCGAGCCGAGCCCAGCTCCGACCTGATCTCGATGCTCGTCCATGCCCACGGCGACGACGAAGAGCCGTTCACGATGCACGAGCTGCAAGACCTGATGCACCAACTCGTCACGGGCGGGTTCGAGACCACCACGGCATCGCTGTCGGCCGGCATGTGGCTGCTGGTCCGCCATCCCGACCAGCAGCGGTTGTTGCGCGAGCAGCCGGAGCTGATGGGCAACTTCATCGAAGAGGTGTTGCGCTTCGACGCCCCCGTGCAGGGACTGTGGCGTCAAGCGATGTGCCCGGCCCAGGTGGCGGGAGCCGAGATACCCGAAGGCGCAAACGTGATGATGCGCTTCGGTGCGGCCAATCGTGATCCGAGGGTGTTCGACGAGCCCGACCGATTCGACATCACGCGAGGCAATGCTCGCAACCACGCGGCGTTCGGCTTCGGAGCGCACTTCTGCGTCGGCGCCGCACTCGCTCGTCAGGAGATGGCGAGCGCGTTCACCGCGATCCTCGACCGGTTCGCGTCGTTCGAACTGGCCGAGGAGATGCCGTCGCCGGTTCACGAGCCGAGCATCTTCCTCCGGCCGATGAAGCGTCTGCCGTTGCGAGTGGTCAGTTCCTGACCTGTCGGAAGCGCCGGAAGAACGTGCGGATGTCGTCGACCAGGAGTTCGGGTTCTTCCATCGCGGCGAAGTGACCGCCCGACGGCATGTGCGTGAACTGCTGCACGTCGTACATCTGCTCGCACCACGAACGCGGTGGGCGGTACAGCTCGTGGGGGAACATCGCGATCGCCGTCGGTACGTCGACCCGCCCGGTGAGCGCTCCGAGCCCACCGGCCCTCATCGACTCGTAGTACAGCCGGGTCGATGAGTTGATCGTGCCGGTGACCCAGTAGATGGTGATGTTCGTGAGCAACCGATCGCGGGTGAAGGCCGAGAACACGTCGCCTCCGCAGTCGCTCCACGTGCGGAACTTCTCGAGGATCCACCCTGCGAGGCCGGCAGGGGAGTCGGTGAGGCCGTAGGCCAAGGTCTGCGGTTTCGTGCCCTGGATGCGTTGATAGCCGGTCTCTTCATCGCGGAAGCGAGCCATGTCGGCGAGACCACTCATCTCGTCGGGGAGCACGCCGGCCATCGGATCGCCCTCGGGAGGGCGGGGAATGGCCATGTTCACGTGGATGCCGTAGAGGTGCTCGGGGTCGAGCTGGCCCATGTGTGCGGTGGCGATCGCACCCCAGTCGCCTCCTTGCGCTGCGTAGCGGTCGTAGCCGAGCTGCGCCATCAGCGCGACGTTCGTCGCGGCGACGCGGCGGATGTCGACTCCGGCGACGGTGGTCGGACCACTGAATCCATAGCCCGGCATGGAGGGGGCCACGACGTGGAAGGCATCGCGGGCATCGCCACCGTGCGCCGTCGGGTCGGTGAGCGGACCGAGCACCTCCATGAACTCGCTGATCGAGCCCGGCCATCCGTGGGTGAGGCAGAGCGGGATCGCGTCGGGGTGCGGGCTGGTGGCATGGATGAAATGGAGGTTGATGCCGTCGATGTCGGTGGTGAACTGTGGGAACGCGTTGAGCGTCGCTTCGGCGGCCCGCCAGTCGAAGCTGCTCCGCCAGTAGTCGCACAGCGCGCGCAGCTCGGTGACATCCGTGCCGTAGTCCCACGGCGTGCCGATCTGGTCGGGCCAGCGCGTGCGCGCCAGCCGCTCGCGCAGGTCGTCGAGCACGGCCTCGGGGATGTCGATGCGGAAAGGTCGGACGTCGTCGCTCACGAGCGCAACGTACCGTGCGCTGCGTCGGCGCCCGACACGCGCACGGTGGTCGCCACGATGTCGCGCTGGCGGTAGGGCGCGGCTGCGCCCGCGAGCACGACGGTGATCGCGTTCGCCGTCTCGGCTACCG
>JAYUSX010000029.1:0-6152 GCA_043755475.1 Actinomycetota bacterium | reverse complement strand
TTCGCGCACGGATGCGCACTCGGCAGCGACCAGCGGTCGCCACGGGTTGTCGCGGAACAGCGACAACGGCTCGTCGGTCACCGTGCCCTCGGGGTCGAACCAGGTGGGCCGCTCCCAGCCGCCGCGGGCGCCGAAGTGCCCGCCCTTCGCGCTCAGCGTGTCGTACAGCGGCGACGTGTACGACGGCCGGCCGGCCGGCCGCTCTTCGAACGGGAAGCCGATCGCGTACTCGTTCTGATACACCTCGATCGCCTTGTCGATCGTGTACTCGGTGGTGGCGTAGTCCTTGTAGCGGCGGCGGTCGATGCTCCACAGGTCGAACTCGGGGCGACCGTCGAGGATCCACTCGGCGAGCGCCTTGCCTGCCCCTCCGCCCTGGGCGATGCCGAAGCTGAAGGTGTTGCAGTGCCAGAAGTTGCGCAGGCCACGCTCGGGGCCGAGGTAGGGATAGCCGTCGGGTGCGTAGGGGATCGGGCCGTTCACGACGTTGGCGATGCCGGCATCGGCAAGTACCGGCACGCGTTCGCCGGCGTCGAGGATCTGCTTCTCGAGGCGTTCGATGTCGTCGGACCACAACATGTTGGCGAACTGCTCGGGGATGCCGTCGCGCCACATCGCGGTCGCTTGCCACTCGTACGGACCGAGGATGAAGCCGTTGCGTTCCTGGCGGAGGTAGTAGCTGGTGTCGGGATCGCGCAGCAGCGGCAGCTTCTCGGGGAGGGCGGCGAGAGCGGGGATCTCCTCGGTCACGAGGTATTGGTGCGACATCTGGGCGATGGGGAGATGACGGCCGATCAGCTCCATCACCTCGCCGGCGCGGTAGCCGGCAGCGTTGACCACGATCTCGCAGTCGATGACGTGCTCTGCGCCATCGCTGGTGCGCGACGTGACGGTCCAGCTGTGGTTCGGGTGTTGCACCAGGCCGACCACGCGCTCGAACCGGCGCACGCGCGCGCCCTTGGCGCGTGCGGCCCGAGCGAGCGCCTGGGTCACCTGCGAGGGGTCGATGTCGCCGTCGAGCGGATCCCACAACGCTCCCACCAGGTCGTGGGTCTCGATCAACGGATAGCGATCGACGAGCTGTTGTGGTGTCAGCACGTCGTAGCCCATCCCGTTGGCGTTGGCCATCGACGTGACATGCATGAACTCGGCCATGCGCTCGCGGCTGTGGGCCAACCGCACCGAACCGGTGACGTGGTAGCTGATCGGGAAGTCGGGGTCGGCCGCGAGCTCGCGATAGAGCTGAGCCGAGTACGCCTGCACCTTCATCACGCTCCAGCTCGTCGAGTAGGTGGGCACGTTGCCCGCGGCATGCCACGTGGAGCCCGACGTCAGTTCGTCGCGCTCGAGCAGGAGCACATCGGTGCAGCCCATCTCGGCCAGGTGGTACAACGTGGCGCACCCCGCGATGCCACCGCCGATGATGACGATCCGTGCCTGCTCGCTCATGTGGTCCCCTCGATCGTGTGTGCCCAAGCGCTGTGCAATAATACGCAGAATTTCACAGCGGCTCCGCCCTGAGCGGAGCACCTTTCTGGAGTGCACATGGCCGATCTGCCCAGCAACGCACGAGTCGTCATCGTCGGCGGCGGCATCGTCGGCGCCAGCGTGGCGTATCACCTCGCCGAGCGCGGCGTGACCGACGTCGTGCTGCTCGAGCGCAAGCAACTCACATGTGGCACCACGTGGCACGCGGCAGGCCTGGTGGGGCAGCTGCGCGCGACGCTCAACCTCACCCGGCTGGCGCAGTACACCACCAACCTCTTCGCCACGCTCGAGGAACAGACCGGTCAAGCGACCGGATTCCAGCAACGAGGGTCGGTGGCCGTCGCGACGAACCTCGAGCGCTTCGAAGAGCTCAAGCGTGGTGCGTCGATGGCCCGCTGCTTCGGTCTGCCGGTCAACATCATCACGCCGGGCGACGTGAAAGAGATGCTGCCGCTCGCCAACGTCGACGACGTGGTGGGCGCGGTGCACCTGCCGGGTGACGGCGTGACCAATCCGATCGACACCACCATGGCGCTGGTCAAAGGAGCGCGCAGCAAGGGCGTGCGCATCGTCGAGCACGCGCGCGTCGACCGCATCGTGGTCGAGAACGGCCGTGCCGTGGGTGTGGAGTACACCATCGATGGTCAGGTGGGTCAGATCCGCGCCGACGCCGTGGTGAACGCGGCGGGCATGTGGGCTCGCGACCTCGGCGATTCGATCGGTGTGGCGGTTCCGCTGCACGCGGCCGAGCACTTCTACATCGTGACCGAGGCGGTCGAGGGCATCTCTCCCACGATGCCGGTGCTGCGCGACCAGGACGGCTGTGGGTACTTCAAGGAGGATGCCGGCAAGTTGCTCGTCGGCTGGTTCGAGCCGGTCGCCAAGCCGTGGGGCATGCGCGGCATCCCCGACGAGTTCTGTTTCGACTCGCTGCCGGAGGACTTCGAACACATCGCGCCGTTGGTCGAGGCGGCCACCAAGCGCATGCCGTTGCTGGCCGAGACCGGCATTCGCCTGTTTTTCAACGGCCCCGAGGCGTTCACGCCCGACGACCGCTACCTGTTGGGTGAGACCCCCGAGGTCGCCGGGCTCTATCTCGCGTGCGGCTTCAACTCGATCGGCATCCAGAGCTCGGGCGGCGCCGGCAAGGTGCTCGCCGACTGGATCATCGACGGCCATCCGCCGATGGACCTGTGGGACGTCGACGCCCGACGGGTGATGCCCTTCCAGCGCAACCGTCGCTACCTCCACGACCGCACGGTCGAGTCGCTCGGCCTTCTGTACGCGATGCACTGGCCGTTCCGTCAGCCGGAGACGGCCCGCGGCGTGCGCACGAGCACACTGCACGACCGTCTGGCCGCCGCCGGTGCGTGCTTCGGTGAGACGTCGGGTTGGGAGCGCGCCAACTGGTTCGCACCTCCCGGTGTCGACCCGGTGTACGAGTACTCGTACGGTCGCCAGAACTGGTTCGAGCACTCTGCCGCCGAGCATGCCGCAGTGCGCGAGGGCGTGGCCGTGTTCGACCAGTCGTCGTTCGGCAAGTACCTCGTTCAAGGCGCCGATTCGTGTGCGGTGCTGAATCGCATCTGTGCCAACGACGTCGACGTGGCCGTCGGCAAGCTCGTGTACACGCAGTGGCTCAACGATCGCGGTGGCATCGAGGCCGACCTCACCGTCACCCGCGAGGCAGCCGATCGATACCTCGTCGTCACGGCGGCAGCCACCCAGGTCCGCGACCTGGCCTGGCTCACCCAGCACGTGCCGGCCGATGCCCGCGCGATCGTCACCGACATCACGTCGGCGCACGCCGTGCTGAGCGTGATGGGGCCGCGGTCGCGCGATGTGCTGTCCACGCTCACGCCGGCCGATCTGTCGAACGACGCGTTCCCGTTCGGCACGTCGCAGATCATCGACCTCGGCTACGCCCGGGTGCGCGCCAGCCGGGTCACCTTCGTCGGCGAGCTCGGCTGGGAGCTGTACATCCCCACCGAGTTCGCACAGGGCGTGTACGACTCGCTCGTCGCCGCGGGCGCCGCGTTCGAGTTGCGTCATGCCGGGTATCACGCTCTGAACTCGTTGCGGATGGAGAAGGGCTACCGCCACTGGGGCCACGACATCTCGCCCGACGAGTCCCCGCTCGAGGCGGGCCTGGGGTTCTGCGTGGCGTGGGACAAGCCGGGCGGCTTCATCGGCCGCGAGGCGCTGCTCGACCAGCGTGAACACGGTCTGCACCAGCGGCTGGCCCAGTTCCGTCTCGTCGACCCGCAGCCGTTGCTCTACCACAACGAACCCGTGTTCCGGGATGGCGTCCTCGTCGGGCGGATCACGTCGGGCATGTTCGGGCACACCGTCGGCCGGTCGATCGGCATGTCGTACGTCGCGAACCCCGATGGCGAGGCGACTCGCGACCACGTGCTCGCCGGCAGCTACGAGATCGAGGTAGCGGGGGAGCGATTCGCCGCCGATGTGTCGCTCGCTCCGTGGTACGACCCCACCAGCGCCCGGGTCAAGGCCTGAGCATGCCAACATCGGGCCATGGCGATCCGAGCGGTCAGCGCATCACGAGAAGCGACGACGGGCGGCGGTGGCGACGCTTACGACGAGGAGACCTTCATCGGTGGGCGAGTTCGCGAGCTGCGCAAGGCGCAGGGTCGCACGCTGGCCGACGTCGCAGCCGGCGTGGGCATCTCGGTCAGCTACCTCAGCCAGATCGAACGCGATGTCTCGCGCCTGCCGATCGCCGTGCTGAAGCGCATTGCCGACGAGCTCGGTGTGCACATGAACTGGTTCTTCCGCACGGGGGTGCAGGGCCCGGCCGACGAACGCGATGTGATCGTGCGTGCGTCGAACCGCCGCAACCTCACCTTCACCGGGCTCGGCATCACCGAGGAGTTGCTCTCGCCGAACCTGGCCGGCCCGCTCGAGCTGCTGATCTCGACGATCGATCCCGGCGCCGACAGCGAGCTCTACAGCCACGACGGGGCAGAGGCCGGGCTGGTGATGCAGGGCACGATGCAGCTGTGGGTGGGGGACCGTCATTTCGAGCTGGCCGTGGGCGACAGTTTCGCCTTTCCCAGCACTGAGCAGCATCGCTGCGCCAACCACGGCACCACGCCCGTGAAGGTGCTGTGGGTCATCACACCACCGCACTACTAATCCAGAACGTCACTTTGGGGGAACGAATCGATGAACGACTCCAGAAATGCCGGCCGCCGCGGCGGTCGCGAGGCACGCCGTGCGTTGCGCGCCGCGCCACTCGCCGACGACATTCGGCCGGTCAATCCGGGCATGACCTCCGGTCGGTACCACGCGCTGACCGACGCCGAGGTGCAGAAGGTCCATCTGGCGGCGCTCGACGTGCTCGAACAGATCGGGCTCGCCGATGCGATCCCGTCGTGTCTCGAACTGCTCGAACCGCTGGGCTGCACGGTCGACGAACGCGGCCGGTTGCGCTTTCCCCGTGCCCTGGTGGAAGACACCCTCGCCATCGCCGGACGCAACTTCGTGCTGCACGGCCAGGATCCGCGCCACGACATGGAGCCGTGGGGAAAGCGCGTCTACTTCGGTACGGCGGGGGCGGCGGTGTACATCGTCAATGCCGAGACGGGTGAGTACCGCGAGTCCACGTCGCAGGACGCCTACGACGTCGCCCGTCTGGTCGACACGATGGAGCACATCCACTTCTACCAGCGGTCGGTGGTTCCTCGCGATCTGCCCGATCCGGCCGAGATGGACATCAACACCGCGTATCTGAGCGTGATGGGCACCACCAAGCACGTCGGGACGTCGTGGGTGCATCCGGACCATCTCGAAGCGTCGCTGAAGATGTTCCACGCGATGGCCGGCGGCGAGAAGCAGTGGCGCGAGCGCCCGTTCGTCAGCCAGTCGAACTGCTTCGTCGTGCCGCCGCTCAAGTTCGCTCAGGACGCCTGTCGCTGTCTCGAGGTGGCGGTGCGCGGCGGCATGCCGGTGCTGTTGCTGTCGGCCGGCCAGGCCGGTGCCACGGCGCCGGCCGCGCTCGCCGGCGCACTCGTGCAAGAGGTGGCCGAGGTGCTGGCAGGCCTCGTCTACGTCAACGCGATCAAGCCCGGCGCTCCGGCGATCTTCGGTCTGTGGCCCTTCGTCAGCGACCTGCGCTCGGGGGCGATGTCCGGCGGTAGCCCCGAACAGGCGTTGCTCTCGGCCGCGTGCGGGCAGATGGCTCACTTCTACGACCTCACCGGCGGCACGTCGTCGGGTATCAGCGACTCGAAGGTGCCCGACTTCCAGTCAGGGGCCGAGAAGGGCTACAACCACGCACTCGTGGGCAACGCCGGCGCCAACCTGATCTACGAAGCCGCCGGCATGCACGGCAGCCTGCTCGGCTTCTCGCTCGAAGGCGTGGTGCTCGACAACGACGTCGTCGGAGCGGTGCAGCGCACGATCAAGGGCATCGACGTGAGCGATGAGGCGATGTCGATCGACACCATCCGCGCTGCGGTGGTGGAGGGCCCGGGTCACTACCTCGGTTCGCCGCAGACCCTCGAGTTGATGCAGACCGAGTACATCTATCCGGCCATCGGCGATCGTCTGAGTCCGAAGGAGTGGAACGAGGTGGGTCGCCCGTCGCTCGTGCGTCGCGCGACCGAGAAGGTCGCCGAGGTGCTCGGGTCACACTTCCCGAG
>JAYUSX010000028.1:0-2461 GCA_043755475.1 Actinomycetota bacterium | reverse complement strand
CGGAGTGACGCCAGGTAGGCGACGACCGTGTCGATGTGATTGACACCGCGCACGTGGACGAGGCGTCGGTCGGTGCCCGCCGACTCGATCTCCTCGATCGCCTCGGTCGCCTCGTCGAGACGCTCGATCAGCTCGCCGTACGTGACCTCGACACCACCGGCGACCAGCGCAACCGAGCGCGCATGCTGTGACAACGACCGGATGAACCCTGGCACCGACATCTGCGCGTTCCCGGTGGGGGAGCGGCTTGCGTGTGCCTGCTGCTCGGCGTTCGCTGACCTGGTGCCGTGCATCAGCCCTCCCGGCTCGGGAAGGCGGCGACGCTCCCCACGGCCAGCACTCGGACGGAATCGCCGGCGTCGGGCAGCAGCGTCGTCTGCAGCCGTGCCGTGACGACGGCCCCGGACCGAAGGAGAACCGACACGACCGCGTCATGTCCGTAGTACTGGCGGCCGATCACCACACCATCAGCCCCCTCCGCGGGTTCTGCGCCATGGCCGTGTCTCGACAGGACCAACTGTTCCGGCCGGACGAGGACGTCCAGCGCGGCGCCGGTCGCAAGGTGCTCGTGGTGTTCGTGCTGCGCTGCGGGCGTGCCCGCTGGCGAGATGGGCAGATCGCCCAGCGCACATCGCGCGCGGGTCACCATCTCGTCGGTCCCGCTCGCGGCCACTCGCAGCAGCTCGCCGCGCAGCACGACGGCCTCGCCGACGAAGGTGCCCACGCCGAGCGTGGTGGGGAAGCGATAGACCTCGCTCGGTGTCGCTGCCTGTGCGATCCGCCCGTCGAGGAGCACAGCCACCTGATCGGCGATCGACAGTGCTTCGAGCTGATCGTGCGTGACGATCACCGCCGTGGCGCCGCTGGCATGCAGGGCCTCGAGCACCTCGGCCCGAACATGGGCGCGCAACCCCGCATCGAGTGACGAGAAGGGCTCGTCGAGCATCACGATCGCCGGGTTCGGCGCGAGCGCACGGGCGAGCGCGACCCGGTGCTGCATGCCACCGGACAGTTCGTGAGGACGTTTGCGTTCGGAGCCCGACAAACCGACCAGTTCGAGCACCTCGGCGACGCGAGCGTCGCGGGCGCGTCGGTCGTGGCGGCTGAGGCCGAAGCCCACATTGCCCGCGACCGAGAGATGGGGAAACAGGGCACCTTCCTGCGGGACCACGCCCACACGGCGCTCCTCCGGGGCCCGGCCACCGGCACCGTGAGCGACGATCTCTCCGTCGATCGAGACCGTTCCCGAGTCCGGATGATCGAAGCCGGCCACGATGCGCAGCAACGTGGTCTTGCCCCCGCCGGACGGGCCCAGCACGGCGGTCACGCTGCGGGACGGCACGACGAGGTCGACGCCAGCGAGCACGAGGTGGTGACCGAACGACTTCGTGACGCCGCGGATCTCGAGTGCCGGGCTCGACGCGCCAGCCGGACTGGTGGGTCGCATGCCGGTCGGGTGCATGTCGGTCGGATCAACCACGGCTCGACTCCTGCGTGAGCGCCGACCCGGCGATGCTCAGCAGCGCCGTGGGGATCGCGGCGAACACGACCAGGGCGAGGGCGTAGGGACCGGCGTTGGCGTAATCGCTCACCGAGGTGAAGCGCCACAACTCGGTCGCCAACGTGTTGGTCTCGGTGGGGCGCAAGATGAGCGTGACCGGCAGTTCCTTCATCGTCGACAGCATCACGAGCGCGCCGCTCGCGGCCAGACCGGGTGCGGCGAGCGGCACCGTCACCCGCCACACGACCGACATCGGCCGGCAACCGAGCGAACGGGCGACCTCCTCCACGCGAACCGACGACTGTTCGATCGATGACCGCACCGAGCCGACGGCGAGGGGGAGGAACAACACCACGTAGCCAAGCAGCAGCAGCGGCGTCTCCTGATAGATCGGCCGAAGCAGCCGCACGCCGATGAACACGAGCGAGATCGCGATCACGATGCCTGGCAGAGCATGCGTGACGTAGGTGGCGCCTTCGATCGCGGCGCTCGTGCGCGATCGATGGCGAGCAGCGAGGATGCCCACCGGAAGGGCGATCAGGACGGTGGCCAGGCCCGCAACCACCGCGAGCGAGACGGTGCTCGTCAATGCCCGACCGACGTCGGACCAGACGACATCGGTGGACTCGAACGTGGCGACCCACTGCACCACTCTCACCACCGGGAACACGATCGCGACCCCGATCACCGCCATTACGAACGCCCACGCGAACACCGACCCTCGGCCGAGCGATACCGCGGTGCCCGTGCGCGCCGCGCCTGCTCCCAGCCGGGATTGGCCGGCACGGCCACGCGCCTTGGCTTCGAGCACCACCAGGACCATCGCCACCATCACGAGCACCGACGCGAGGATCGCGGCGCGGCTGGGGTTGAAGCCGGCTCGGTACGCGCCGTAGATCACCCAGGTGAACACCTCGTACCGCATCGCTGCGACGGCACCGAAGTCGCTCAACACGTACA
>JAYUSX010000027.1:0-6191 GCA_043755475.1 Actinomycetota bacterium | reverse complement strand
CGACGGGTGGTCGTCGGCATCGACACGTATGCAGCGTCCCGACCCGCGGTCGACTGGGCCGCCGGTGAGGCCGAACGCCGTCACGCCGTGCTCCAGGTGGTCCACAGCTGGCACATCCCGGTGACCGCCGGCTCGATGTACGGCTACCCGATCTGGCCCGACATCGAAGCGGTCCGCCAGGCCGCACTCGACGAGGTGGGCGTCACCGCTGCGGCCATCAACGCCGAACACCCTCATCTCGTCATCGAGACGATCGTGGCCGAAGGCGGCGCCATCCAGGCGATCTCGGAGCAGAGCCAAGGTGCCGAACTGGTCGTGCTGGGCCGCCATCACCACAGCCGGCTGGCGCGGATGCTGCTGGGGTCGACGAGCGACGCTGCCTCCAAGCACGTCGAGTGTCCGTTGGTGATCGTGCCGTGCGACGAACCGGAGCCAGACGCCGGCTGACCAGCGCGGCCTGATCGTCAGCGGCGCGATGGCACGTCGGCCATCCCGAAGGCGCGAACGATGCCGGCGCTCGCATCGACCCTGGCCTGTGGGATGCGCGCCCCAGTCCCGTCGGCCAGCCGGGTCATCATCTCGAAGTTGGCGATGACTGCTGCGGCGTCCACCATCGCCGCCTCACCTGCCCGCTCGACGAGCGCCGCACGAGTTCGATCGAGAGCGGCGCCGTCGTGCCCGGTGCTCGACGTCGCGAAGTCGAACAACTCACGCGACCAACGTTGTCCGGCGTCGTCAGCACCCGCCGCCAGATCGTCCAGGTCGACCGATTCGCCGTGTTCGTGCCTGCTCCAACTGAGCATGGCTGCGTGTGAGACCGTTCAAAAGAAGCAGTCTCGACGCTGTGCGACGCGCATCGCGAGGAGTTCCATCTCGGGCCGGCTGATCGCGCCCCGAGTGAAGTACGGATCATCCATCTCCTCGTTGCTCATGTACTGAGCGGCGGCGAGACGCCACGTCCGATCGTGCTCGGCAGGGAGCGCGGTGAAGGCCTGCACGACGCTCGCGGTGACATCAGCCGGAGCAGCGACCGGCACCCAGTTCATGGCGGCCACCGCGAGCGGGTGGGCGATCTCCTGCGTCGGTGGATCGTCGCAACCGACCGGCAGGTGCCAGGGGTCGAGTCCTGCAGCGCGGCGAAACGACTGGACGGCCGCAACCGTGCACGCGATCGCCACCAGCTCGACCCATGCGAGTTCGCCGACCAGATCGACCTTCTCGCGATACCAACTCTCGGTGATCGTCCCCGCATGGCACGCAGTGCGGTGGATGACATCGTGGGCCGCTACGGGAGCGACACATCGCTCAGGCAGCCTGCCGAGCTGCGATGGGCCGAGCCACGGCGGTGGTGGCTCGGGATCGGCCAAGGCGGCCACCACGGTGCCGGCCAGCTCGACACGCTGACGACCGGTGAAACAGGCACCGGACTGCCCGAGCTCGGCCCAGGCACGATCGTGGGCGTCAGCCAGATCGAGCCGCACGAACGGCCGGGCCCTCGGTGTCATAACCTGGAAGTATCGCTCTTCCCACCTGCTCCTTCGCAGCCGAACCACGTGCCGCGCGTACGATGCCCCACGTGGGGCGGCGAGCACGGCACCGCCGCACGTCGTTCCGGGGCGCGCGGGTCGGCCTCGTGGGGATCGGCCTCGTAGGGATCGGCCTCGTGGTGGCGGCCTGTGGTTCCGAGATCGCGACTCCGCCGACGTCCGTCTCGACCACGTCCCTGCCAGCGACGTCCCTGCCAGCGACGTCCCTGCCAGCGACGTCCGTCTCGACCACGTCCCTGCCGGCCGACGGCGAGGAGTCGTCGGCGGCCGGCGCATTGGTCACCGTCGGCAACTCGGCAGCGGCGTCCATTCCTGCGGTGCGCGTCGACCCGCCGCCACCCACCGACTGCGAACGCATCGCCACGGCGATCGCCATCCGCGATCCGAAACCGCGGATGCAGGTGATCGTGCGCAGCACGTCGTGGACCGACACGGTCGCCACACTCGAGGTGGCCACCCGCACGCCGGCGGGCTGGCGCTGCGGGCCGGCCATGGATGCTCGCGTGGGGCGCGCCGGGATGCGACCGCTGCTCGAGCGACGCAGCGGTGACGGGACGACGCCGGCGGGGGTCTTCCCGCTGGCCACAATGACCGCTCCGGACGGGCAGCGCTTCTCCTTCTTCGGCAACTCGGCCGATCCTGGCGTCACCGCCGGCGCCTATCGGCGGGTGAGGCCGGGCGACTGCTTCGGCGCCACACCGAACACGACGGGCTATGGACACCTTCGCTCGGACACCTCGTGCTCGGGCCCCGACGACGAGTACTTGCCCCGCTTCGTCGCGGCGTACTCCAACGCGGCCTTGATCGGGGCGAACATGGAGCCCGAGGTGTCAGGTGATGCCCCGGGCGAGATCCCGTACGCAGCCGCGATCTTCCTGCACCGCCACGTGTACGCCAACGGCGTGAGCGGCTCGACGAAACCCACCTCCGGTTGCGTGTCGTTGGCGCAGAGCGACCTCACGAGTGTGTTGGTCGGCATGACCAGCGATGTGGTGTTCGCGATCGGCACGACCGATTGGTTGCTCGACCCGACCTGACACGGAACCGACTCCGCGCCGACGGGGTACCGTGGCGCGATGCCGGTTTCTCGTTCACACGTGGTCGACCCAGATCTCGCGGCGTACATCGCCGCCCACTCGACGCTGCCCGACACGGTTCAACGACGCTTGATGGCGACGACGGAGGAGCGCACCGGCCGAGCATCGAGGATGCAGATCGGCGGCGATCAAGGAACGATGTTCGAGATGCTCGTACGGGCATCCAACGTTCGCTCCGCGATCGAGATCGGCACCTTCACGGGCTACTCGGCGCTCAGCATCGCACGAGGTCTCCCGGCCGACGGTCGCCTCATCTGCTGCGACGTGAGCGAGGAGTGGACCGCGATCGCCCGAGAGCACTGGGCCATGGCCGGCGTGAGCGATCGGATCGATCTGCGCATCGGCCCTGCACTCGACACGATCGCCGCACTGCCCGACGACCTTCGGTTCGACTTGGCGTTCATCGACGCCGACAAGACGAACTACGCGCACTACTACGACGCACTCCTCCCCCGGATCACCGACACCGGCCTGATCCTCGTCGACAACACGCTGTGGTCACGCCAGGTCCTCGATCCGACGGCGACCGAGAGCGACACCATCGCATTGCGCGCCTTCAACGCCAAGGTGGCTGCCGACGATCGCGTGAGCTGTGTGATCCTGCCGATCGGTGACGGCGTGACGATGCTGCAGCGACGCCGCGGCTGATCTCGCCAACGGCCCAGCCGTGATGCCGCCACGGACCGACGATGTCACCGAGTGGTCCCGGCATCCGTCTCGGGGGCTGTCTCGGGAGCTATCTCGGGAGCTGCCTGGGGATCTGCACCGTCGACTTCTGGCGCACGAACCATCGCCCACACCGCGTACAGCGGGTCGCCGTGAGTGTTGGCCGGAGTGCAGAGCACCGCCTGGGGCTCGAGATACAGACCCGCGTGGCGGAAGTACTGCCCGACCACATGGCATCGTTCGGCCTCGCTGATGGCCAGCCAGCCCCGGATGACCTTGGTCGGGAAGCACCGGTTCGAGAACGTGCACACCACCGTGCCACCGGGCTTCACCACTCTGGCAACCTCGCGCAGCACGTCGATCGGACGAACGAGGTAGTCGATCGAGACGCAGCACGTCGCTGCATCGAACCGATCGTCGGCAAACGGCATCGATGCCGAGGCGTTGAGGTCGTGCACCACATATGCGCTCGCCTGCCGGTTGGCGCGCAGTTCGTTCTCGTTCATCCCGAGCACCACCAGTTCGGGAGGCGCCTCGATGAAGTGCGACACCCACGACGCCATGAGATCGAGCACGGACTGCGCCGGTCCGGCACCATCGATCCCGAGTTGATGGTAGAGACGCCCGACAGCAGCGATGGCCCGCTCGTCGATGTGAGCCACCAGCCGCTCCGACGAATAGAACTCCGGATCCGGCGACTCGTCCGCACGCGTGAAGAACCGGGGCGGGAACTCGTCGTGCGGGTCGGGTGCTGCTGCCCCGTCTGCGGTGTCGTCGACGGTGTCGTCGGCGCTCACGGGTTCACCGCCGCTCGATCGGCCATCTGCAACAGATCCCATGGGTTGCCGTAGAGATCCTCGAAGACCGCAACGGTGCCATACGGTTCGACGCGCGGCGACTCACGGAACCGCACGCCGGCAGCGCTCATCCGGCCATGGTCGCGATCGAAGTCGTCGGTGTGCAGGAACAGCCAGACTCGCCCGCCGCCCTGGCGACCGATGACGGAACGTTGCTCGTCGGTGACGGCTCGAGCCAACAGCAGCGCAGCGCCCGGCTCGCCATCGCGCGTCGGAGGGGCGACCACCACCCATCGTTTGCCATCTCCCATGTCGGTGTCCTCGACCAGTGTGAACCCCAGCGACTCCACGAACCAGGCGATCGCCTCGTCGTACTCCCGCACCACCAGTGCCACAGTTGCGATGTTCGGCATCCGCCCATTGTGCCCGAGCCACCGGCCGCCCGATCGATTGCTGCGAGGCGGTCGGGATACATTCACGACCAGGCCGGCGCGAGGCATCAGGGAGCCGGATCGACGACAGGGGTGCACATGACCGGGAAATCCGTGACCGACTGGGCGCGCGACTACGACATCTTCCATCCCGACTACATCGGTGATCCGTTCATCATCTGGGACGACCTCCGCGGGAACTGTCCGGTCGCCCACACCGAACGATGGGGCGGCTCGTGGCTGCCGACCACCTACGCCGACGTGATGGCCATCTCGCACGACATCGGCCGGTTCAGCTCGGCCTCCGTCGGGGTCCTGCCGGACAACGATGACGCCGCAGACAAGCCGGCATCGGCAGGCGGTATTCCGGTGCTGCCACCGATCTCGGTCGATCCGCCGTTGCACACGTGGACCCGCCGGCTGATGCTGCCGTGGTTCTCTCATCGGCGGGTGGAAGAGCTCGAGGTGATCACCCGAGATCTGTGCCGTGGGCTCGTCGACGGCTTCGTCGCCGACGGTCGTGCCGATGCAGCGGCCGACTACGCACAGCAGATCCCGGTGCGGATCATCTCCTTGGTGCTCGGCGTTCCCGAGGACATGAGCGAGTCGTTCACCGGTTGGGTCCGCGATGTCCTCGAGTTCGCCCACGACGAACGGCGCCGCGAGGCCGGCAGCGAAGCGGTGGGGATGTACCTCTACGAGCAGGTGCAGCGCCGCAAGACCGATCCCGGCGACGACCTCATCAGCGAGTTGGTCCACACCGAGCACGAGGGCGAGAAGCTCAGCGACGAGATCGTGCTCGGCATCGCTGCGCTCACGCTCGTGGCCGGTGTCGACACCACGTGGTCCGCGATCGGCTCGTCGATGTGGCACCTCGCCACGCACCACGACGACCGGAGACGGCTGGTCGCTGAACCCGAGCTCATGCCGACCGCGGTCGAGGAGTTGCTCCGGGCGTACTCGCCCGTCACGATGGCTCGCGTCGTCACCGAGGACACCGAGTTCCAGGGCTGTCCGATGCGTGCGGGCGACAAGGTGCTGCTGAACTTCCCCGCCGCGAATCGTGACCCTGCAGTGTTCGACCGGGCCGACGAGGTGGTGCTCGATCGACAGATCAACCGGCATCTGGCCTTCGGCGCAGGCATTCATCGATGCGCCGGTTCGAACCTCGCCCGTATGGAAGTGCAGGTCGCGATCGAGGAGTGGCTGCGGCAGATCCCCGAGTTCCACGTTCCCGAAGGAGCCGAGGTCACCTGGGCCGGGGGTCAGGTGCGCGGACCTCGCAGCGTGCCCGTCGTCTTCGGCTGAACCTCCCCACCGGCAGCGTCCGGGTGATGCCCTCCGAGTTCGAGGATGCGCATCAGCACGTCTGGCCGATCCGCGCTCAGCGCCTGATCGGCCGGGCCCCCACGGGCTCGACCGCCGGTGATTGACGGCGAACGTCTGTTCGTGCTCAGCTGGCGGGGTGTCCAGCTCTTCCCGCCACGCCGCGACCCCGTTGTCGGAGGTGACGTTCTGCGTGCTCGATCTCGAGACCACCGGCACCGATCCGACCTGGGACGACATCACCGAGATCGGTGCGATCGCCGTGCGCGGTGGCGAGCGGCTCGGCACCTTCCATACGCTCGTCGGGCCCGGTCACGCCGGCATCGA
>JAYUSX010000026.1:0-6193 GCA_043755475.1 Actinomycetota bacterium | reverse complement strand
CGACTGCTCCGGCCACGGTGCAGCCGGCTGTCGATGCCGACCACTCCTACCCCGCTGCGTAGCATCGTTCCCATGGGAACCGTGGGAGGTGGGCGGCGATGATCGACGGCCACGGTCTCGCCCGACCGGCCATCACCGTGCTCGGCGACGTGGCAGTCCGCGACTCGTCCGGCCTCGAGGTGACGCTCAGCAGCCAACGACGTGACTTGCTCGCGATCGTGGCTGCGGCTGCCGGGGCCCTCGTGCCGATGCACACGATCCTGCTCAGCCTGTGGGGCGAAGACACCGCTCGCTCGCGGGGAAGTCTGAAGACCCAGGTGAGCACCATCCGGAAGTCGCTCGATCGGGGGTTGTCGATCGAGAATGCCGGAGGTGGTTACCGGTTGCGAGGGCCACTCGACCTGCTCGACTCCACGCGATTCGAGCAACTGGTCGCCGGCGCACGAGACCTGCCACCCGCCGACGCGGCACGCCAGTACGCGCTGGCGTTGGCCCAGTGGCACGGGCCGCTGCCGTTTGCCAACATCGACAACCTGCTCGTCGATCCGACCAGTTGGCGCCTCCTCGCGCTGCGCGACGAGGTCGTGCTCGCGCTCGCCGACGCCGAGCTCGCCAGTCGAACCGGCTCATCATCTGTGGCGCTGCTCGAGCAGATGTTCGCGGACGATCCCTCGCGTGGCGATGTGGTCATGCGTCTCGCACGGCTCTACGCGCTGGCGACCCGTCAGGTCGAGGCAGTGCGTGTGATCCGCTCCCACAGCGAGGCGATCGCCGACATCGGCGCCGTGATCGCCCCCGAGGTCGCCGAGTTGGAGTCACAGATCTTGCGCCACGAGATCGGCGTGCCGATCGCGCTGTCGGCGATCGACCGGCTCTCGGCGTCATCGCTGACGGCTGCTCGCCTGCCGCGCGCGGCGTGGGTCGATCGTATCGTCGACACCCTCGACACCGAGCCCGTGCTGCTGATGGGTGACCCTGGGGTGGGCAAGACGATCCTCACCCGCCTGATCGGCCAGCGGCTGACCGACAAGAACATCCCGGTAGTGCGCACCGCAGCGCTGGCCGATCCGTTCCGACCGATGCAAGCCATCGCGACCATCATCGAGGCGCTCAGCGAGGTCGTGCCGCACAGCGCGTCGAGGGCGCTGCGCTCGAAACGACTGGCCAACGCCGCCACCCGCGTGATAGATGGACCGGCGACGGCCTCGCTGCCTCCCACCACTCGCGACGAGCTGCTCGTCGATCTCACCGACCTCATCGACATGGCACTCGCGGGCACCGGCGCCGTCTTGATCGTCGAAGATGCCCAATGGCTCGACGCCATCTCGGCCGAGATCGTCGCCTCGCTCTCGCGCCGTGGTCTCCATCTTCTGCTCACATCACGGTCGCCCACGCATCCGACCATCGACGATGCCATCGGCGACGCAGTGGCCGTCGTGCCCCCGTTCGACCTCGCTGAGGTGGGCGAACTGCTGCGCCAGACCCTTCCTCTGCGGGCCAATGAGAATCTGGGTGCGATCCTCCACCACCAGACGGGCGGCAATCCGCTGTTCCTGAGTCTGCTGCTCGATGTGCTCGGCCGTGGTGAGATGGGAACCGAGGTACCGCTCACGCTGCAGGAAGCCGTCGCTGAACGCACCGCCGGTCTCGCCCGCACCACGCGCGAGCTGCTCCAGCTCGCAGCACTGCTGGGTCAATCCTTCCCTCTACCGCCCCTTCGCCTGTTGCGCAGGCGGACCGGTGAGCAACTGGCGATCGCCGAAGACGACGGCCTCATCCAACTGGAGTACGCCTCGTCGACGACGGCGACGACGGCGACGACGGGGGATTCCCCGGTGCAGGCCGCCGACCACGGGCCACACTCCGGCCGCTTCGTCCACGGACTCGTGGCAGATGCGCTCGCTGCGATGGTGCCCCTCGGCTCGCGGGTCTCGTGGCACGACGAACTGTGCCGCGCGCTGCAGACCTGCACGGCGAGTTCGGTGGCCATCGCTCCCCAAGCCATCGCCGCAGCCGATCTCGACCCGATCCGGGCAGCCCGCGCATGTTGTGACGCAGCACATGGCGTCGCTGCTCTGTTCGATTGGGACTGCGCGATCGACTGGGCCCGCCAAGGTCTCTCCGTCGTCTCGCGATTCAACATGACCGGCCAACTCGTCGAGGCCGAGCTGCGCTGTCTGCTCGGCACCAGCCTGCGCCGGACCAACCGCCCCGAGAGCGATCTCGAACTGCTTCGCGCCGCCGAGCTCGCCAGTGAATACGAAGCCGATGACCTGCTGGTACGCACCGTGACCGAGCTGTGCCTACACGGCTTCACCACGCACGTGGGCAGCGTCGACGAGCGCGCGCGTCGACATCTCGAGTACGCACTCTCGCTCGAGCTCCCCGACCATGCCCGCGCCGAGCTGCTGTCTGCAGCAGCGACGTTGCTGGCATCGTCACCCGATTCACCGCTGGGACGCAGCCTGTACCTCGAAGCCCGCGACATCGCGCTTCGCAGCGAGAGCGAGCACCTCATCCGCTCGGTGATGATGAACTCGCATCTCGGCCTCGCCCATCCAGATGACCTGCCGCTTCGTTGGCACGCTGCCGATCAACTCGCTGGGTTTGCCGACGTCGAGGCCCATTGGGAAGCCGCCTGGGTCCGGTTCGGTCTCGGTTTGGTGACCGCCGACCGGGAACTGGTCGACTCCAGCATCGAGCGGCTGCGTGTGATCACCCCCGAGGTACGCCGCCGGACGCGCGACCGCGGCCTGCTGCATGCCGAGGCGGCACACGCCTTCGTTCGCGGCGATCTCGAGGAGGCGGAGCGCCTCGCGGTCGAAGGACTCGATGCATCCTTGGCGAGCTACCCGGAGACCTGGTCGATCTCGATCTTCGCTGCGCTGATGATCCCCGTGCGCGAAGCGCAAGGCCGACTCGGCGAGCTCTGGGACTTCGTCGATGAACGATCGCGAGCGCAGCCCGAGTTCACCTCGTGGCTCGCGCTCAAGTGCGCCGTCGCCGACTCGCGCGATGACCACCGGGGAGTGCGCGCGCTGCTCGACGTGCTGACGGAGCGCAAGCTCGATCTGGTGGAGGACACCACCTGGACCGCGATCGCGTCGATGATCTGCACGCCCATCTGGCGTGCGGCCGACACGGACCTCGCCGAGATGTTGTACGAACGACTGTTGCCGTACGCCGGGCAGATGACCTGGAACGGCATCAGCACCCACGGCCCTGTCGACGGAGGCCTCGCGTTGCTTGCCGCCACGATGGGCGACCATGGTCGTGCACACAGCCACCTCGTCACCGCCCGCCAGCTCGTCACAGAGCTCGACGCGCCCCATCTGTGGCGGTCTGTGCTCGACGATCTCCTCCGAGCGTGAGCCGCGGCGTCACGCGCCGGGCGACGAGTGGTCGCTGTTGTTCAGAGCGCGGCCCAGATCATGGCCAGGTTCGTGCCCACCCCCAGCCGCTCACCGATCTCGTGCAGGCGCTCGTCGATGTCGCGCAACTGGTCGTCCACGGCGTCGAGTTCTGCGATGCCTTCGATGTCCACCAAGCAGGCCACCACCGCGACCACCACGGTCGTCAGGCAGTTGCGCGTCGACAATCCCGTGAGACCGAAGCGGCGCACGATGCACCGGCCATGCTCCAACCGTCGAGCAACCTCGTGCCACCGGGCCTCGTCCTCGTGATGGTCGCCCTCGTCGGTCTCGGCCACGCGAACCAGGTTCATCACCACCCTGCCGGAGGTCGCCTCGTTCTCCGCACGGTCGGCGCGCTCGATCTCCTTGCGGAACGAGGCGTCGAGCGCGATCTGCACCCATCGCGAGAGCAGACCGACGGTCGACAGGCTCGTGATCCGTTCGATCAGCCGACCGCCCGTGCGGAGCTTGCGGCCGGTGTCGATCGCGAGCGTGCGCTTCGAGTCACCAGCCGAGCTTCCGAGCAGGGCCCGATCGAACCACTGCCGGCCGAAGATGCCCACCACACCACCGTCGATCAGCACCTCTCCCCGCCCGGCGCGACCGGCCCGACGATCGGTCTTGGTGCGGTAGCCGTTCACCCAGGGCAACGCCGTCGACGACACGACCGCATCGGTCCACGTCCACCCCGCAGGCACGATGCGTCCCCAGTCCTCGCCTCGGCGTGATCCGTCGGCTTGCAGGTCGGTGAGGTCACCGGTGACGAAGAAATGCGGCCTGGCAGACGACCGGCCGGTGGCGCACACCACGTAACGACGCATGCCCTCTGCCCGCGGCCCCGAGTCGTGGAACAGACGCTTCATCATCCACCGCCACTCGATGCTGATGACCTGCCGGCTGAGGTACAGCAGGATCGTCGGAATCATCAGCAACATCGGCGTCCACCACCACACCAGCAGTACGACCGCAGCGACGGGCAACGCCAGCCCGGCGATCGCCCCGTACATCCACCACCTGAGCCCGATCATGTCCTTCGTGAGTTCTGCGAGCAGGGGCCACGGTCGATCGTCGTCCACGTCGAGAGCACCCATCGCGCCGATGACGAACGAGCCTCCGCTCAGCCCGACGACGTGGCGCACGTGCCGCCATCGGTCGGTCGACGCCAGGTACGCCAGCGAACCGATCGAGCCGAACGCACCTCGCCATCCACCGCCTCCGAGCATCAGCACCTCGATGTCCGGTGGCGGCTGGATCTCCGGTGGCGGCTGGATCTCCGGTGATGGCTGGATCTCCGCTGGCGCCTCGGTCTCCGGCTCGTCGAGCTCCGGCTGTGCTCCCACAGCGGCCGAGGCCAGCGACCGTGCCGACACCTCGGCTGCGGCTCGTTCGAATTCGGGCCACACGCCGAGTGCCCGCAAGCGTTCGCGTGTGTCCACATCGCTGTCTCTCACCACTGGATCGCACGTGTCGGCGATACACGCCTGCAGATGATGCGGTCTGTGAATCGTCCACGATTGCACCCGGGTAGGTCCTGTGCCATGCACGCGGCGCGCTCGGCGCCCGAACGGGCGGTACACCTGCATGCCATCGTGATCGATCCTGGGTGATGTGAACGCTCGGCCTACGACGCCTCCGTGCATCAGCGGGGCCGACACGGCGACGAGTGAGCCGAAGGTCTCGCGCACCTCGCGCACGATCCCTGGATGACCAGGAGCCGACACCATCACCCGACTCAGCGCCCTGGAGTGCTTCAGCTCGCTGATCAGCACCGGCAGGGCGGTGCGCGTCTTGACCTCGATGTTCCACCGCGCCTCGGGCATCCCCGGATGGTCGAGCAACTCGCGCAGCGTCGACACGTACGGTAGGCGGGCCCGCACCTGCTCGAGTGTCCGACGACGGAAGCCGATTCGTCGTCCGAACACCGCGTGCATCGAGATCAAGTCGTCCTTGATCGGAACCACATCGATCTGGAACCAGCGATAGCCGAGGTCGTAGGCCGCCACCATCGCGGCAACGGTGCCTTCTCGTGCCTTCCTGCTCACCCGCCCGTGATGGCTCATCACGACGACACCGGTGGGGGACTCGAACCATGGATGTGGCTTCATCGCAGTCATGCCATCAGAAATCGAGATCGGATCCGGGGATCGGATGCGGGGATCGGAAGCGGTATCAGCATGCGCACGCCTCCGACCGACGACGACCAGAGGTCGGCCGGGGGGTGGTCGACCAGTCTGGCAACCGTCGACCGGCTGCGTTGCAAGTGAGGGTGGTTCGGCGGGGCTGCCTCCCCACCCTCGACTCGCGCATCAAGAGATCCGCCCATCCCTCGAAGTTTGTACGGATCAGCGATCGACCGCACCGACTTCGCCACGAATCCACCGCCGACAACCGATCGAACCCTGGCGAACCCACCACGTGCTCTCCCAACCACATAGCTTCGAATGGGAGACCGCTGATCCGTGGGCGAACCATCCCATGATCGGGTCAACAGCTGGTCAACACGCGGTCATCGTGCCGTCGTGCCGTCGTGCCTGCGTGTCAGCGTGTCAGCGTGTCAGCGTGTCAGCGTGTCCGCGTGTCCGCGTGTCCGCGTGTCAGGGCACGATGCCGAGTCGGACACGCCACGAGAACGACAGCGACTCGCGATCGGCCAATGCGCCGGCCACTACGGCGTCGAACGCCGTCGCCCCGATCTCGTCGTCGGTGAGTCCCAGACGTCGGAGCCCTTGGTAGCTGCCCTGGCTGCGCATGAGGGCGGCGAACCGGTCACCGCCACCGAG
>JAYUSX010000025.1:0-6205 GCA_043755475.1 Actinomycetota bacterium | reverse complement strand
GGCGGAGACAGCGACACCGGATGCTGTTCCATCGCCGACGTCGACGACGCCCGCCGCGTGGCTCAGCAGCTGGGGATCGATCATCTCGTGTTCAACTTCACGGAGGACTTCGACCGCCACGTCGTCGAGCCCTACGTCGATGCGCACACCCGAGGCGTGACGCCCAACCCGTGCATCGAGTGCAACAGACACCTCAAGTTCGAGCGGTTGAGCGAGCGTGCCGACCTGTTGGGGTTCGACGCGATCGCCACCGGTCATCACGCCAGGATCGTCGAGCACGACGGGCATCGATTCATCGCCCGTGGCGCCGATGCGGCCAAGGACCAGAGCTACGTCGTGCACATGCTGTCGCAGCGCGACCTGGCGCGCACGTTGTTCCCCGTCGGACACATGACCAAGGCCGATGTTCGCCGCCGTGCCGAAGACGCCGGGCTTCGCACCGCGCACAAGCCGGACAGCCAGGATGTGTGCTTCATCACGCACACTGGAGGCCGAGAGCAGTTCCTCGGCAACCGCATCGAGTTCCGTCCCGCGCGTGTGGTCGACATGGAAGGCGTCGACGTGGGATCGGTCGCAGCCGTCGAGCTGGTCACGATCGGTCAGCGCCGCGGCATCGGTCTGCCCGGCGGAGGCCCGAAGCGCTACGTCGTCGACGTCGATGTCGATGCGGGCCGTGTGACCGTGGGTGGTGACGAGCATCTGCATCTGAAGACCATGCGGGTCGGCGCGATGACGTGGGCGGCAGGCGAGGTCGAGGGCGAGCTCCTCGTTCAGTGCAGTGCCCACGGTGCACCGCGTCGAGCCGATGCCCGGTTCGATGGGCGGGAACTGGTGCTCGTGTGGCGCGACGACGAGCGACGCGTCGCCCCCGGACAGAGCGTGGTGCTGTACGACATCACCGATCAGCGGGTGCTCGGCGGGGGCATCGCCCTCTGACGGCTGCGGTCACCCCACCGAGATCGACCGCTCGCCCATCGAGCGGAGCAGGCGGCCTGGTCGGGTAGGTGTCAGCAGGAATGCCATGACGTGGAGTGCCCGGCCTGCGGGATTGGCTCGAGTGCCGGCCAGCACGATTGTCGTCGATTCCGACAAGGAGATCTCGACCGCGTGGCCACCCGCGGGACCGGTGAGATCGGCCGCCTCGGTGTCGACGAGTGCGAGACGTGCTCCGGTGACGATGCGCGCAGGGAACATGACGGTCTCGGCGAGCACCACGTGGTCGTGGAACACGAGACCGGCCGGCACGAGCACCACCCATCGCCGGGACAAGCGGTGGAATCGGGGTATCAGGAACCACGCGAGCGCGCCTGCGATCAGGGTGAGCGACGTCCCCACGAACCAGCCCCGACTCGCGAGCGCGAGCGGACCGATCAGCGCACAGGCACAGAGCACCGACCACGAGACAGCGCTCGGCACGTAGAACGCTGCCGGAGGACGCAGCGGAAAGCGTTCCTCGTCGCCGTACGCCGATGCCTGAGCCATCGCTTGTCCGAACTCGCCGCTGGCCATGACGAGCGATGCGAGCGCCGTGGAGACGATGGCGAGGATGGTCGCCGACGACGCACCGGCGTGGACGACGGTGGCTGCAGCAGCGACCGTTCCCATCGGCACCGTCATGCGCGAGATGGTGATGCCCACGACGGCCGGGACAGCGAGAGCGACCGCGACGGTCGCCCACCCGATCCACAACAACGTCGTGCCGGTGAGCTGCACCTCCCGGCTGTGGCGGGCGAGCGCCTCGCCGAATCCACCGCCGCCGATGACGGCGACGACGAGCCACACCGCGCGCGCCAGCCAGAGCACCAGGAGATGGGGGGATTTGGTCGGCCACCGCACGAGGCGACAGGGTATCCACCTGACGCAAGAGGGCCCGTGGTCCGTCGGTGACCGATTCACCGCCGGGGGTCGGATCGGCTCGTTCGTCATCGTGAGCGTTGGATGATCGTGAATCCGTCTCGCTGCTGGGCGGAGTGGCGTGCCACCATCTTCCTCGCAGGAGCGTCGAACGGTTCAGGCCGACCAGCAGGGATCTCCGGACGAGGGATCGCAGGACAACGGATCTCGACACAGCGAATCTCAGGCAACGGGAAGGAGGACAACACGATGGCTGGAGTGCAGATCGCCAACGGCGCAACGGTCGGCATCGGAAGTCTCCCGCACCGCGACCTCGATGCCGGCGTTCGATTCGCGCTCGACGCGACGTCGATCCCGACGGTGCCTTCACTCCCTCGGCGGTCGCCTGCAGAGGGGATCATCGTCCAGGCCATGCTCGGGATCGTCGGTGTGACCGTCGGTCAGTACGGAGCGATCTCGGTCGATCTGAACTCGATCGACCCGCTCGCCGACGTGTCGACCGACCTCCAACATGACGCCTTCGCCGGATTCCGTCGGTTCCTCGAACTCGCTGCCGCCCGACACATCGACCCTCACGGTGCCCCGATCGATGCGATCAAGTGGCAGCTCGTCGGTCCCGTCACGCTCGGCATGGCGCTGCTGCGCGCCGGGGTGTCCGTGCACGAGGCGTTCGACGTGTCGGTCCGCGCCGTGCGGGCCCACGTGCAACACCTCCTCGATGCCGTCGAGCTGGCGCTGCCGGGATGTCGTCAGATCGTCTTCATCGACGAACCGGACATGGTCGACCTCACCGACGCGAGCTTCCCGATCGCTCCCGACACCGCGATCGACCTCGTGTCGGGAGCACTGGCGGCGATCGAGTCGCGGGGCCTGTCCGGGCTGCACGTGTGTGGTGACGCCGATTGGTCGTCGTTGATCTCGGCCGGGCCGCAGATCCTGTCGATCCCGGTCGACACCTCCATCGTCGAGGCCGCGGGATACCTCCAGCAGTTCTTGGCGAGGGGCGGCGTCGTCGCGTGGGGTGCGGTGCACACCGATGGTCCCATCTCCACCACGGCGGAGCGGCCGTGGCGTCAGCTGACACAGCTGTGGTGCCAACTGGTGGAGCGAGGCTGCGACCAGGTGCTCCTGCGCACACAGTGCCTCGTGACGCCTGAGTGCGGACTCGGCATGCACACGCCGTCGGTCGCCGAACGGGTGCACCGGGTGACGGGCGAGGTGAGCCGGCGCGTCCGCGATCAGGCCACCGCCTCGCGTTTCGTCCTCGGTGCGTGATGCTCGCAACGGCATCACCGAGACCGCCGTGACACCCGTTGCCTACACTCGCCGCCGTGACGACTTCAGGTGACCCGGCGGCGCAGATCGCCGAGCTGATCGGCCTCATCCGCCATCACGACGAGCGCTACTACGGCTTCGACGACCCCGAGGTCAGCGACGCCGAGTACGACGAGTTGGTCCGCTCCCTGCGGCGGCTCGAGGACCTGCATCCCGACCTGGTCTGGCCTGATTCGCCCACCAAACGGGTCGGCGCAGCCACCCTCGGGGCCACCTTCGCGCCGGTCGCGCACCGTGTGCCGATGACCAGTCTCGACAATGCGATGGACATCGACGAGCTCACCGCGTGGGGCGAGCGGGTTGCCAAGGGGCTCGGTGCCGCGGCGCGTCTGACTGCGATCGGCCAACTCGGTCCACGCCCCGAAGCAGACGGTGCACTCGACGTTGTTGCTGCTGCATCTCATCGGCCCGGGCAGCCGGACGGGTCCGGATCGCCTGATCCGATCGTGCCACCGTCGGCCCGGTTCGTCTGCGAGTTAAAGATCGACGGGCTCGCGATGAGCCTCAGGTACGAAGGTGGGCAGTTCGTCCAGGCCGCCACCCGCGGCGATGGTCGCGTGGGCGAAGACGTCACGGCCAACGTCGCAACGATCGCGGGGTTGCCGCGCCGATTGCCGGCCGGAGCGCCGGAGGTGGTCGAGGTCCGCGGTGAGGTCTACATGTCGCTCGCCAGCTTCGAGGCGCTCAACGAGCGCACGATGGCTGCGGGCCAGCCGCGCTTCGCTAACCCGCGCAACGCGGCGGCGGGCAGCCTGCGACAGAAGGATCCGAAGGTCACGGCGTCGCGTGAGCTCAGCTTCTGGTGTTACCAACTGGGTGAGGTCGTGGGCGGTCCTGCGTTCGAGACGCATCGACAGACCCTCGACTTCCTCGCTTCGCTCGGGTTCCCGGTGAATCCCGAGATCCGTCACGTCGACGATCTCGCCGGGGTCGACGAGTTCTGCCAGCACTGGCAGGAGCACCGACACGACCTCCCGTACGAGATCGACGGGGCGGTGGTCAAGATCGACGATCTCGCACAGCGCGAGCGGTTGGGGTTCACCTCGCGGGCTCCCCGTTGGGCCATCGCGTACAAGTTCCCGCCGGAGGAACGGACGACGATCCTCCGCGACATCCAGGTGTCGATCGGCCGCACTGGCCGGGCGACCCCCTTCGCCGTGTTGGAACCGGTGTTCGTCGGAGGTTCCACGGTGGGGATGGCCACCCTCCACAACCAGGACCAGGTGCGGGCCAAGGATGTTCGCCCTGGCGACACGGTCGTCGTGCGCAAGGCCGGTGATGTGATCCCCGAAGTCGTCGGACCGGTGCTCGCTCTGCGACCTGCGGGCCTGCCCGAGTGGCGCTTTCCCACCACGTGTCCGTGCTCGATCCAGAGCGAACTCGTGCGCCCAGAGGGCGAAGCCGACACTCGATGTGTCGAGCCGTCGTGCCCCTATCAGCGCGTCCAGCGCATCATCTACTTCGCGTCGCGTGGAGCGATGGACATCGAGGGTCTCGGCGAGCGCACGGTCGTGCAGCTCAGCGAGGCCGGTCTGGTGGGCGACCCTGCCGACATCTACTCCGTCACCGTCGACCAGTCGTTGCAGCTCGAGGGTTTCGCCCGAATGAGCGCCGAGAAGCTCGTGGCGTCGATCGCAGCCTCGCGAACCCGACCGCTTCCCCGAGTGCTCACTGCTCTCGGGATCAAAGGGCTCGGACCGTCAGCATCGGAAGTCATCAGCGTCGCATTCGGCACCCTCGATGCGGTGATGGCTGCGTCGGAGGCCGATCTGGCCACCACCGATGGCGTGGGTCCCACCATCGCGGCATCGATCGTCCGCTGGTTCGCGAACGACATCAACCGGGCGATGATCGAGAAGCTCCGGATCGCCGGCGTCGAGTTCGGCAACGTCGAGGTGAGCCGGCTCCCGCAGGTGCTCGCGGGCAAGGCCGTGGTGGTCACCGGATCGTTGGTGGGGTTCTCGCGCGACGAAGCCGAGGCGGCGATCAAGGGCCGCGGCGGCAAGAGCCCTGGGAGCGTGAGCGCGAAGACGTTCGCCGTGGTGGTCGGTGCCGAACCGGGCGCCAGCAAGGTCACCAAGGCGACCGACCTCGACATCCCGGTCCTGGACGAGGCCGGCTTCGTGGCCCTGCTCGAATCCGGTGTGCTACCTCAGACCTCGTGACGTCAGACTCGTGACATCAGACTCGTGACATCAGACGACGTAGAAGGTCCACGTGAAGGTGCGCGACCGATCTGGCCCGTCGGCGGTGAGCCAGTAGCGGATCGTCACCGAGTGCACGCCGGTGTCGAAGGCTTCGATCGGTTGTGACGGACCGGGCACGAAGGTGAGCGTGTTGTTGCCGGGCTCGTAGATCGCGCCTGGCGGAACGATGACTTCTTCCTGCTCGCCGCCCAGCGCTGGCGGCTTCTGACCCACCTCGCCGAGGGAGAACACGTCGAGCTTGACGCCGTCCACGACCATCACCGCCTCGTAGCCGTTCACCAGGTCGACGAACACACGGGTCTGCTGCGGAACCTGGGCGGCGCCACGGATGGGGTCGATGTTTTCGATCGCGTCGGGGAGACCCTGTTGTTCCCGGCCGGTCACCGACCGGAGCACGCCGAGGACGATCACGACGAGGCCGACGGCGATGCCGAAGCTGGCGACCAGCATCTTCACATCGAGGCGGCGGCGACCCTGAACGGTCGACACCGCTGCGCTGTCGCGCTCGGGGTCGCGCTCGGGGTCGCGTTCGAGCGGTGAACGCACCAGGGTTGCCTCTGCCGACGGCGACGTTGGTTCGCCGGCGGGATCATGTCCACCGGCGGGATCATGTCCACCGGCGGGATCATGGTCATCGGGCTGTTGGTCGGTCGGTGCGATCGTGGTCGGCACGCCCCCCAGTCTCGCGCCTGCCGGGGGCGTTTCCACCGTCGCCAGCACTCGGCGACCGGTTGCGCGGGGCCGGCGAGCGAGCGGGGCGACGCGCCCGGAGCGTGCAGCGGAGCCGCTAGCGTCGCGGTTCCGATGAG
>JAYUSX010000024.1:0-6207 GCA_043755475.1 Actinomycetota bacterium | reverse complement strand
TGTCGGCGGTCATGAGATCCTGCCCGTAGGCGGTCACGAGACTGCCCGTTGGTGGCCAACAGTTCTGCCCACTGGCGGTCAGTGGTTCTGCCCTCGTTGAAGTCCTTGCTGCTGCGCGCATCCGCGCCGGTGGTGTCCCTCCCGGTTCGACTGGTTGTCGCCAGACATGCCAGCCGACCGGAAGGGACAAGTTGAAGTCTTACGAGGAGATCATGGAAATCTTGGAAGCGTTCGCGTTGACGAACAGTTTTCGGGCGGCCGGCGAACTCGCTGGCTGCTCTCATCACACGGTCGAGCATTGGGTCACGATGCGCGACAAGGGCTTGCTGCCCGACGGTCAGTCGCCGGTGGAGCGACCGAAGTTGATCGACGGGTTCATGCCCAAGATCGAGGAATGGGTCGAACGATCGGGCGGTCGGGTGCGCGGCGACGTCGTGTTCGACAAGCTCGTCGGTCTCGGGTTCGAGGGGTCGGATCGCACGGTCCGTCGCGCGCTCGCGAGCGTGAAGTTGAACTGGCGGGCGGGCCGCCGGCGCGTGTATCGGCCGTGGGTCGTCGAGCCGGGGATGTGGGCCCAGTGGGACTGGGGTCACGGCCCGAAGATCGCCGGCCGGCAGACCTACCTGTTCTGCGCATGGCTCGCGTGGTCGAGGTTCCGGGTCGTGTTGCCCGTGTGGGACAAGACGCTGCCGACCGTGATCTCCTGCCTCGACAGGTCGATGCGCGCGTTCGATGGTGTCCCGACCTATTGGTTGACGGACAACGAAAAGACCGTCTCCACGGGACATGTCGCGGGGATCGCAGTCCGACATCCGTTGATCGTTCAGGTCGGCCGCCACTACGGGGTCACCGTGACGACGTGCGTGCCGGCCGACCCGGAGACCAAGGGTGGTGTCGAGCGCACGGTCCAGATCGCGAAAGCGGATCTGGTTCCGACCGATACCAACCTGCGCGACACCTACAGCTCGTGGGCGGAGCTCGTCGATGCGTGCGCCGAATTCATGGTCAAGGTCAACGAACGCGAGCATCGGATCACCCGGCGGGCACCGGTCGAGATGCTCGCCGAGGAACAGCACCGGTTGCATCGGCTGCCCGACGTGGCATTCACTGCGGCGTTCGGTGAGACGCGCAGCGTGTCGCGCACGGCAACGTTCTCCTTCGGTGGTGTCACCTACTCGGTCCCGCACACGCTGATCGATCAGATCGTGTGGGTCCGCGTCGACGGCGACGAGATCGTCGCCACCCACATCGCCGCACCAGGAGCGGTTGAGGTTGCCCGCCACCTGCGGTCCACACCGGGCAACCCGCGCATCGATGACGCCCACTACCCGCCACGACCGGACGGCGCGTTGGCCCGCGAACCACGACCAGGCAACGCTGCCGAAGCCCAGTTCTTGGCGCTCGGAGATGGCGCACGGATGTGGCTCGTCGAGGCCGCCGCAGCGGGCACGTCCCGGGTGAAGGTGAAGATGGCCGAAGCGGTGCAGCTCTCGCTGCTGCACGGTGTCGACAGGGTCGACTGGGCGCTCGGACACGCCGCCAGCTTCGAACGATTCGGCGACGGTGACCTCGCCTCGATCCTCGCCGCGCACCCCATCGGACAACAACGACGCGCCGACGATGTCCACTCGATGCAACCGTCCACGCGAGCATGGGAATCCTTCGGTGAGGTCGCATCATGACCACCACTGCCACGACCACCGCACCGATCGATGACGTCGTCGATCTGCTGCGTCAACTCCACCTGCCACACATGCGCCGACACGCACCCGAAGTGTTGGCCACCGCGAAGGCACAACGCTGGGACCCCGCCGAAGCCGTCCGAGCGTTACTCACCGAGGAACTCGCCGGCCGGCGCGCGTCATCGATCAACATCCGCCGCACCGCAGCCGGGTTCCCGACCGGCAAGACCTTCGACACCTGGGACGAATCGGTGTCATCGATCCCCGCCCCGACCCAGCGTTCATTGACGTCGTTGGAATGGATCGACCGGCACGAGAACCTCGTCGTCTGCGGACCATCCGGCACCGGCAAAACCCACATGCTCGAAGCACTCGGGCATGCAGCGATCGGACACGGCTGCCACGTCCACTGGTTCTCCCTCGAGACCCTCGGCGCGCTCATCAACCGGCACCGCATCGACGACAGCACCAACCGAGCCATCAAGAAGATCATGCGCGCCGACCTCATCTGCATCGACGACATCGGACTGCTCCCGGTCACCACCGAGACAGCCGAAGCCCTCTACCGCGTCGTCGATGCCGCCTACGAGAAACGCTCCATCGCCCTCTCCTCGAACCTGCACCCAGCCGGGTTCGACGAACTCATGCCAAAGACCATCGCCAACGCCACCGTCGACCGGCTGCTCCACCACGCCCACGTCGTCATCACCAACGGCGACTCGATCCGCCTCACCCAAGCAACCCGAGGCAAAGGGGTGAGACCACTGACCAACTGACCTACTGGGTAGTTCCACTGGCCATCAGCGGGCAGTTCCGTTGGCCACCAGCGGGCAGAACCGCTGACCGCCTATGGGCAGATCCTGATGTCCCTTGACAGCCATAGGTGGCCTCGATCACCACCTCTGGTTCCGGGCCGGCCTCAGTGATCGCCGCAGCCAACAACGCCGTCTCGTTCGCGATCCTCACCACCGCCAGACGCTCACCTTGCGAGCTCATCCGAACGATCACCGAGCGGCGACGGTGGAAATCGATCCCGACATACTGTCTGTCCATAAGGGGCCTCCAATCCTCGAGGGAACAGGTTGTGGAACCCCGATGGTGCCTCACCATCGGACCCATCAGGAGCGGAGGCCCCGCTCCTTCATCGCATCAGTTCCGCGTGGTTGCCCGTCGTTGCTCTCAAGGTAGGAACAGAAGTAGCATCGTGGTATGAAGGTCAGCGTGAGTCTTCCCGAGGACGACGTCGAGTTCCTCGACACCTACGCGGAGCGAGAGGGCTTCGCCTCCAGATCAGCGGTCCTCCACAAGGCCGTCCGTCTGTTGAGAGCATCAGAACTCGGCGGGGCGTACGAGGACGCATGGGCTGAATGGCACGCAAGCGATGACGCATCCCTCTGGGAGGCCAGGACTGCCGACGGGCTGGGCTGATGCGACGAGGGGAGATCCGCCTGGTCGACCTCGAACCCGTCCGCGGCGCCGAAGCAGACAAGCAGCGGCCTGCCATCATCGTGAGCAACGACGGCGCCAACAGCACCGCTCAGCGTCTCGGTCGCGGTGTGGTCACGGTCGTACCGGTGACGTCGAACACCGATCGGGTCTATCCGTTCCAGGTGAAACTCCCGGCGGCCGCAACGGGACTCGCGATCGACTCCAAGGCGCAGGCTGAGCAGATTCGCTCGGTCGCTGTCGAGCGCATCGGTCGACGAGTCGGGCTGCTGACCGCCGAGCTACAAGCAGGTCTCGATGAGGCGCTCCGGCTGCATCTCGCGCTTTGACCACGAGCCTTGTCGCACGAGTCGCTCGACGACACCGGCCCAAACCGGCAGAGCGGTGCCCTGACGATTTCCCGCGGGAAATGATGCGCGAAGACCAGATGGACCAACCCGATCACCCTACGAAACCGGACCCGGCACCACAGAGCGACCTACATTGCGTTAGATGTGCGCAACGCGTCATTGGCATGACGGAATAAGTCGGGCTGGGGTGTCACCCAGGGACGGCAGGAACTTCGTCAGTAGTTCTGACCGAACTATGAGAGGAGCACGAGGATGCAGCAGATGAGCAGCAAGAGGGAGTGGATCGCCCCCGCGTGTGGGGTGCTGGGGGTGCTCGCCGCACTTTGGGTCTACTGGCTGATCCTGCCGGGAGTGATTCTCGGCGCGGTCGCCGTTGTGCTTGGTTGGCGCACCCGTCGCAACGGGGTCAGCGAGCGCGGAAGCGTCGCGATGGCCCTGGGCATCGTCGCGATCTTTCTCGTGCCTTCGGCCCTGTTCATCGCAGGTGGTGCGGAGGACTGGGGTCGGGACTGTGCGTTGGACCCGACCCATGATCCAAATTGCTGACTGACGGCCCGTAGGCCTCCCCGCCCATAGCTGCCGTACTGCTCGGGTGGATGACTTGCGGGAAGCGTCCTCACCAGGCACTATGCGTTCGTGCATGCGCCAGCCGAACTTGCCGCGGCGTACTGGGAGCAACATCGGCGAGGGACGTCCACCGAACGTGCGGTCCGCCTCAGCCAAGATGACGTTTTCTGGGCCTGGGAGGAGATCAACGAGCGGGTCATCGAGCAACCCGAGGACGTGGTTGAGGTCCTCGTGATCATCGCCGAGGCCGCGCCAGACGACGCAGCGCTGGCGTACCTCGGCGCAGAACCCGTCGAGGCGCTCTTGCACCCGTCAGTCTCGACGGCAGTGGTCGATCGAGTCGAGCGCGCAGCGATCCACAGCGAAGCATTTCGGAAGGCGCTTCATTGCGCGTGGTTCGACGGTCAGCTGTCTCCAGATTTCGCCGCTCGCCTCCGTCGCTTCGGGGATCAGTACTGACGCCGGAACTGCCGATCGGGTCGTGGTGTTGCGACCGTAGCACGAGGTGCTACGGTGTCCTCTGTGGGCCGAACGATCACACAGCGAGAGCTCCGTAACGACAGTGGCGAGATCATGCGCTCCCTCGACCAGGGCGAGTCGTTCATCGTGACGCGCAACGGCACGCCCGTCGGCGAACTCACTCCGCTGCGGCGTCATCGCTTCGTGTCCACTGACACCGTCGTCTCCATGTTCCGCCACGCACCCTCCGTCGATGCTCGCCGGTTCCGAGAGGATCTGGATGCCGTTGTCGACCAGGATCCGACGCCACGTGGCTGATCGGCGACGGGCACAAGGACTGCTCGACACCTCGGTGATCATCGACCTCGAGCGTCTCGACCCGAACTCGCTCCCCATCGAGTCGGCAGTGAGCTCCATCACCATGGCCGAGCTCGCCGCCGGCCCTCACGCAACGCAAGACGCCGACGAACGAGCACGACGTCAGGACCGGCTCCAGCGAGCAGAGGCCGTGTTCGACCCACTTCCCTTCGACGCCGAGGCATCCCGCGCCTACGGCCGCGTGTACGCAGCTGTCGTCGCCGCAGGCCGCAAGGCGCGAGGTGCCCGAGCCATTGATCTGCTGATCGCCGCGGTGGCCTGTTCGAAAGGGCTCCCTCTGTACACACGCAACCCGGACGACTTTCAAGCCCTCGAAGGCCTCGTCGACATCATCACCGTGTGACAGCACCAGTCCGATCCGAACTGTAGATATTCCGGTAATCGAGTGAGGCTGGCGGGGTCCCTCGTCGAGGGTCTGCTTGTGGCTGATCGGAGATCGGGATGTCGTTGTCGTTGGAGGTTGCGTTAGGTCCGTCTGGGCGTGATGAGGTGCTCGCCAGGTATGTGGAGTTCGTGGCGGCGAGGTGCCGGCCGAACACGGTGTTGGCGACGGTGTCGGACCTGCGGGTGTTCTTCGCGGTGATCGACAAGGACCCGGTGGCGGTGACGCCGGCGGACGTGTTCGAGTTCATCACCGTCCAGCGGCGAGGTGCCGGTGATGGTCGGGTGGTGCGTCTCGCGGATGGCGGGTCGGGGATGGCAGCGCGCACGATCCGCCGCCGGTTGGCGTCGGTGTCGGGGTTGTTCAACTGGCTCGTGTTGTGCGGCGATCGAGCGGCGAACCCGGTGCCACGCGAGATGGCAACACGCCGAACGGGTGCGGGCGGGCAAGCGGCCGGGGTGCCGTTGATCCGCACGCCGAGGACGTTGCCGAAGGTGTTGGACCCGGCTGATGTGATCTTGTTGTTGGGGGCGGTTCGCCGGTGGCGGGACAGGGCGATGATCGAAGCGATGGTGCTCGGCGGGCTGCGCTGTTGTGAGGTGATCGGGCTCAGGTTGGAGGATCTGCAGCCGACGAACCGGCGGGTGTTCATCGCGGATGGCAAGGGCGGCCATCAACGTCTGATCCCGATGTCGGGCCAGTTCTTCCAGAGCTTGTCGAACTATCTGTCGCTCGAACGACCCGTCGACGCGACGACCGACGCGGTGTTCGTGGTGTTGAAGACGAACCGTCGAGGGAGCCCGTTGAGCATCAACGGGCTCGAGCAGGTCGTCGCCTCGGCGAAGGGTCGAGCCGGTCTGGAACGCGCGACATGTCATCAGTTGCGACACACCTGTCTGACCCGACTGCGTGAGGCAGGGATGGCGTTGGAGGCGATCCAGGC
>JAYUSX010000023.1:0-6228 GCA_043755475.1 Actinomycetota bacterium | reverse complement strand
TGTTTCCCGGCGGTGGAGCGAGGGGGTCGCTCCGATACACTTCGCTGTCTTATTTCCCGTTGGAGCGCATCATGAAGACCGACATCCATCCGAAGTACGCCGAGATGAACGTGAAGTGCTCGTGCGGCAACACCTTCACCACCGGTTCCACCAAGGGTGGCGACCTCACCCTCGAGCTCTGCAACGAGTGCCACCCGTTCTTCACCGGCAAGCAGAAGCTCGTCGACACCGGCGGCCGCGTCGAGCGCTTCAACAAGCGCTACGGCGAGCGCAAGGGCAAGTGATCGTCGGCCGGTCATCCCCGACCGGCACGATGGAGCGCACCGATCAATCACGCTGACGACGACCCGGCCCAACGGCCGGGTCGTCGTCATTTTTCGTTCAGATCCTCGACGGAGCGTGGCGATCGGGCACGAACCACCGTCGCAGGCCTCAAGTCGAGCGCCGACGGACCGATGCCCTGGTGACCGCCTACTGCGGACTGCAGCCGTCGCCCGGCTGGAGTCCCACATTCCGTCAGGAGATCTCGTGGCCGATCCCGCCGACATCGCCCACCTGTTACGTCGAACCGAGTTCGTCGCCAAGCCAGCCCGCGTGACCGAGCTCGCGGCGCTCAGCCTCGCTGCTGCCGTCGACAACGTGCTCGACTTCGGGCCGAACGGGAGTCCGACCGTGCCTGCCGGCCTGGCGGTGCACGACCCGGACAACGGGTGGGAGCAGTACGTCGCAGCCGTCGACTGGTGGCTCGACGCGATGAAGAGCCGGCCGAGGCCGATGCAGGAGAAGATGACCCTGTTCTGGCACGGTCACTTCGTGAGCTCGTGGTTCGACGGCATCGGGCGGTCCGACCACATGACGCACCAGAACCAGCTGTATCGCACGCAGGCGCTCGGGAACTTCCGCACCCTCACCCAGGCGATGGCGCTCGAGCCGGCGATGTTGGTGTACCTGAACAACGCCGACAATCGCAAGGAGGCTCCCAACCAGAACTTCGCCCGTGAGTTGATGGAGCTGTTCACGCTCGGGATCGGCAACTACACCGAGTCCGACGTCGAGGCGGCGGCACGGGCCTGGACGGGGTACAACGCCGATTGGCCGGCTTACCAGTACCAGTTCTTCCCCACTCGTCACGACAACGGCAACAAGACGTTCTTCGGGACCACCAAGAACTGGAACGGTCCGGGCATCATCGACGAGATCCTTCGCGACAACCCGGCCAAGAAGCAGGTCGCGGCGCGATTCATCGTCAACAAGCTCTGGGACTTCTTCGCACACCCGGGTGGTCCGGCGCCGGTGATCGACGCGCTGACGACGGTCTTCTTGAACAGCGATCTCGATGTGCGCACGCTGATGCGAGCCTTGCTCGTGCGTCCCGAGTTCTACGGCACGACGACCAAACAGGGACTCGTGCGCACACCCGTCGAGTGGATGGTGGCGATCATGCATGCCACCGGGCTGACCCCCGACGAGCTCGGTGCGTCGTGGATCGGCGAGCGCATGGGTCAGTCGGTGTTCAACCCGCCGAACGTGGCCGGTTGGAAGCACAACTCCTACTGGTTGAACACCAGCGCCTTGAGTGGTCGTGCCCAGGTGGCCCGTGGCGTCACCTGGCGGCTGCGGAACAACGACGGCTTCTCGAACCTCGCCTCGATGAGCACGTCCGCCGCGGTCGACTACGTGGCGGCCTACTTCAACATCGCGCCCCTCAGCGTCACCACGCGCAACGCGCTGATCGCCGCGCAACAGGCCGAGCGGACGGCGAACGGCGCGTCCGGCTGGTGGGCCGCGACGAACCTGCTGACCATGGCGATGCTCACCCCCGAAATGCACATGGCCTGACGGCGCCGGACAGGAAGAAGGATCTCCATGCTCGACCAAGACATCTCCACCACCGATGCGCGCCGACTGCTCAGCGTCGGAGCACACTCGGCGTCGTTCGTCGGCCGGCCAGGAACGCTCGATCAGCTCGGGCCGGGCGGATGGACCCGCCGTGGTTTCCTGCAGGCCGTCGGCATGGGTCTCGGCGGCGGGGTGCTCGCCGGCACGGTGGGTGAATCGCTCGTCCCTGGCAACTGGGGTGAGATCCGCGAGGCATTCGCGAGCCCTCCGATCGGGCCGACCGACGGCATCCTCATCACGATCATGTTGTACGGCGGCAACGACGGGCTGAACACCGTCGTGCCGTTCGGCGACGGCAACTACTACCAGCAGCGCGGCAACATCGCCGTGCCTGCGAACCAGGTGCTACCGATCAACGGGCAGATCGGTCTCCACCCCCGCCTTCCGTACCTGCACTCGATGTACCAGCGCGGCCAGATGGCGATCGTGCAAGGTGTGGGGTACCCGAACCCCGATCTGTCGCACTTCACCTCGATGGCGATCTGGATGAACGCTCGCTTCGGGCCGGGTGCTCCGACCACCGGGTGGATCGGGCGCTGGCTCGACGGCATCCCCGCCGACAAGGCCGAGCTCGCCGTGGCGACGATCGATTCGTCGGTGGCACTGCACCTTCTGGGCAACGAACGCCGCGCCGTCGGCATCTCGCCGTGGGGTGACATGTTCGGGGTCGACACCCGGGTCGAGGATCTGCGGATGTACGACGGCATCAGAGCCATGGCGAACGCCGGATCGGGTCGGGGCCAGTGGCACGACATGTTCGCCTCGACGATGCGCACCCAGCTGAACCTCGCCCACGACGTCGCACCGGCGTTCGTGCAGACCTTGCCCGATGGCGACCTGTCGAAGAAGATGACCATCGCCGCCAGGCTGGTCAATGCCAACATCGGTCTGCGCGTGATCGACGTCGGTCTCGACGGTTTCGACAACCACGACGATCAGAACGCGAACCATCCCGATCTGCTGGGCGACCTCGACACGGCGATCGCCACGTTCTACGGCACGCTGGCGCCGTCGTATCGCGACCGGGTGACGATCATGACGATGTCGGAGTTCGGTCGCACGTCGTGGTCGAACGAGTCGGGTGGAACCGACCATGGCACGGCTGCCCCGCTGTTCGTGATGGGAACGCGGGTGAAAGGCGGCCTGTACGGCCAAGGCCCCACCCTCGCCGGGCTCGATCAATGGGACCGGTTGCCCGCGTACGTCGACTTCCGTTCGGTGATCGGATCGGTGCTCGACGGATGGCTCGGTGGCGGCGGCAGCACGATCCTCAACGGGAACTTCGAGAACCTCGGCCTGTTCTCCGGCGCGCCGGGCACGGCTGGAGGAGACATCCCCGTCGTGGTGCTTCCTCCCGCGACGCCGAGTGGCTTCGTCGCAACGGCCCCCCAGCGAGTGTTCGACACCCGCGACGGCACCGGTGGTCGCGAGACGCCCCTCGAGGGGGGTGAGACCTGGCGGTTCACCATCGCCGGCAAGTACGGCATTCCTCTCGATGCCGTCGCTGTTGCCGTCAACCTGACGTCGGTCGAGGCGACAGCTCCCACGTTCGTCACGGTGTCGCCGAGTGGCGAGATGCGACCGTTCGCATCGAACCTGAACCCCGTGCCGGGAGCCGCGATCCCGAACCTCGTGCTCGCCCGCGTCGGCGTCGGTGGCTCGATCGACCTGTTCAACAATTCCGGCACGGTGCATCTGGTCGGCGACGTGGTGGGGTACTTCTCGCCCAGCAGCGACGTGGGATTGGAGGCGCTGGCTCCCTCGCGCCTGCTCGACACCCGCGACGGCACCGGCGGCTTCTTCGGTCAACTCGGTCCCGGCCAGTGGCTCGACCTCCAGGTCACCGGCAGGGGTGGCGTGTCGAGCGAGTGCAATGCGGTCGCGCTCAACGTCACGGCGACCGCGCCGACGGCGGCGAGCTACCTGACGGTCTGGCCGACCGGGCAGGACAAGCCGCTCGCATCGAGCGTGAACATGGCGGCCGGCCAGACCATTCCGAACATGGTGCTGGCCAAGGTAGGCGTGGGCGGAAAGGTCAGCATCTACAACCACTCGGGGAGCACCGATGTGGTGGTCGACGTGCTGGGCTGCTTCAGCGCCGGTGTCTCGTCGAGGTTCGTCTCGCTGTCACCGGCCCGGGTGCTCGACACCAGGGAGGGCCTAGGCGCCCCGAAGGCACCGCTCGGCCGAGGCGTGATCGCGCTGGCACTCGCCGGCCATGGCGGGGTGCCGTCGAACGGGTCCTCCGCGGTGTTGCTGAACATCACCGCCGTCGCACCCAGCACCGGCACGTTCGTCACGGTGTTCCCCAGCAACGTCGAGCGCCCGGTGGCATCGAACCTGAACGCAGTTGCGGGCCAGGTGGTGCCGAACATGGTGATCGCCAGGCTCGGCGACGACGGCGCAGCCGTGCTGTACAACAACAGCGGGACGGTCGATCTGGTCGCCGACGTGATGGGCTACTTCACGGCGTGACGGTGGGAGTCGTCTGGCTCAGGCGGTGACGGCCACCGGTAACCTGGCGGCGATGGTGTCCGCGATCGACCCCGCCCGCCGCGCCCAGTTGAACACCATGCGTGTCGCTGCGCTCCTCGCCGACCACGGTGGGGTGGCCACCGACGAGCGCGGATCGCTCGGCTCGGGCGCTGCGCTGCTGGCCGCCGATGGAACGGCGTGGACGCTGCTCTCCGATCTCGTCGACCGGGCACCCGATCGTCAACTCGGGGCGGCGCTCGCGTGGGCGGTGCGCCGCGACGCGTCTCGCGTACATCTGATCGCAGAGGCCGGCACGGGCGCACTGGTCCGGCGATCGCTCGGGTTCACCATGCCGATCCAGGTGTCGCACCTCGACGGTCGAAGCCTCATCGATGCCGTGGCGGAACCACTTCCCGAGCCCCGAGTCGTCGACGAGCGACACCGGGCGCTCGTCGACCTGATCGTTGCCGGTGGCGCGACGCCGCTCGAGGAGCATGGCGTGCTCTGCGGTGAAGTCGACGGTCTGGAGGTGTGCCGGGTGATCGGCGATCCGACCTCGGGAGATGTCCGGCTGGAAGTCGGTGTCGGCGCTCATGATCGCGAGACGTTCCAGATACTGCACGGCGACCGGCCGACAGTGGAGGCGTTGGCCGACGTCGTGCGGGCGGTGGCTGGACACCGTCGAGATGGTGCCTCGCAGCATCCGCTCAACCAACTCGCGGCCAGCCGACGACTGCGGACGATGCTGATGGCTCATCCCGAGCTGGCCGATGCCGCCGTCCTCGTGGCCGTCGATCCACCGCTGCCACGTCTCAATCTGAAGGATCAGGTGCCGTGCGCGGCGATGGAACCTGGGTCGGGCACGCTCGTCGTGTGCACCACCGGCATCGATCTGGATGTCGTGCCCTGGGCGGTCGATGCGATCACCCGTCACGGCGCTGACCGATGCCTGATCGTCGCTCCCGAGCGAGATGTGATCGACATCCAGCAGCGGCTCGCCGCCCTGGTGCGCGTGCCGACCCGTTTCGCCGCCGTCTGAGGAGGCGCACCACTAACCTCGTGGCACCGTGATCGATCGATTGGCTGCCGTTGAGGACGAGTACTCCCTACTCGAGACCAGCCTGGGTGACCCCGAGGTGCTGTCCGACCCCGCTCGGCTGCGCTCGATCTCGAAGCGGTACAAGGACCTGACGCCGCTGGTGGAGGTGATGCGCTCCTTCCGTGCTCGCGCCGCCGATGCCGAGACCGCGAAGGAGTTCATGAACGACACGGCCGGCGACGAGCGTGAGCTCTGGCGAGCCGAGCACGCTGAGGCCGAGGCAGACCTCGAACGGCTCGGTGACGAGATGCGCACGCTGATGCTGCCGAAGGATCTCAACGACGGCCGCGCGGTCATCATCGAGATCCGCGGGGCCGAGGGTGGCGAAGAGGCCAACCTGTTCGCTCGCGACCTGTTCGAGATGTATCAGGCGTGGTCGGTCAAGCAGGGTTGGAAGCTGGAGGTGCTGTCGAGCGACGTCAGCGATCTCGGAGGTCTGAACCAGACCGTCTTCGTCGTCCGTGGCGACACGGCCTGGAGCCATCTCAAGTTCGAGGGCGGACCGCATCGAGTGCAGCGTGTGCCGGTGACCGAGAGCCAGGGGCGGATCCACACCTCGTCGGCGACGGTGATGGTAAGTATGGATCTGCAGCCGCCAGTGCTCGCGATCGATGGCCCCCTCGACCACGCGCTGATCGATGCCGACGAGACGATCGTGACCGGTGTCGCTGAGGACGCGGCCTCGGGCATTGCCGACGCGCGTTGCAACGGCGAGCCCGCCGCATTGTCGGGTGGTCGCATTGAATGCCTCGTGT
>JAYUSX010000022.1:0-6236 GCA_043755475.1 Actinomycetota bacterium | reverse complement strand
GGCCGGCTCTGCCCGCCTGCTGATCTCGGCCAGGGCCGACTCGACGTTCGGTTTGGGCACGAACACGCTGGCGGGAACGAGACCGGCGATGCGGGCGGTCGCCCAGTAGGCGATCTTGACCGTCACGGCGCCGTAGGCCGGGGTGCGCGGTGAGGCGCAGAAGCGCTCGGCGGCCTCGCGTTGCACCATCACGAGCATGCGGGCGATCGCTGGCACGCCGTCGAGCAGGTCGAGCACGAGTGGTGTGGCGACGTTGTAGGGCAGATTGGCCACGAGCACCCAGCGGTCGTGGCCCGCCAGCATCTCGGCCCAGTCGAGTTGCATCGCGTCGGCCTCGATCACGGTCACGTTCGGACAGTCGCGAACCACGTCGCGGAGCACGGGTACCACGCCTCGATCGACTTCGATCGCCCGAACCGTTGCACCGGTCTCGGCCAGGGCCAGCGTGAGCGAGCCCAGCCCGGCGCCGATCTCGATCACGTGGTCGCCCGGTCCCACACCGGCCAGGCGAGCGATGCGCCGCACCGTGTTGGGGTCGACGACGAAGTTCTGGCCCAGGTCGCGGCGCGCGGCAAGGCCGTGGTCGGCGAGGAGGCGGGTGACGTCGACTCGGGAGAGCACGGTTGCTGCGGGTGTCGGTGATCGACGCCGGCTACCAGGACAGCCGGATCGGGACCGGCGAATCTGCCAGATCGGCCAGCTCGATGAAGAGGTCGGTGTCGATGCCGACGGTGATGCCGTAGGGGATGGAGACGCCCATGGTGTTCCGGCAGGTGATCGACAGACCGTTGTCGATGTTGGTGATCGTGAGCAGCACACCCGACGGTGCCTGTGGCGCCGAGCACTTCTTCTCGAGAGCGGCGTCGAATCGTTTGTAGCTCGCGTTGCCGGTCATCTCGTTGGGGCCGGGTGCGTCGGGGAGCGCGACGTCGATCACGGCGGGCGCGGCGACGACGACGGTGTTGTCGAGGAACACGGGCACCTCGGTGTCGAAGGTCACCTCGGCTGCCGCTTCACCCACCTCGGGGGCGGGGAGGCCGGCGGCCGCCACACTCGACGATGCAGGAGGATCGTCGCGATCGAACAGCCAGATCGCGGGGAGAGCGACGACGGTGAATGCCGTGGCCAGGACGACTCGCCGGCGTTCGTGGACGTCCATGACGAAAAGGCTACGAACTACAACGGTGAAAGGCAAGGCACCGGGACATGTCGGGTCGCAGATCACACGGACTTCTTGCAGCGTTCGACGGCCCGGCGGGCGGTTGGACCGCCTGTCGGTGAGCGGTCGAGCTCAGTGGTCGGGAGTCCCCAGCGCCGGAAAGGCGCAGCGTGTGGCGGCCACGGTGGCAGCAGCGAACTCCGCGAGCGGTACGTCACGCAGGTCGGCGACGAAACGGGCCACGTGCCCGACGAAGGCCGGCTGATTCGTTCGTCCCCGTTGCGGAACCGGTGCCAGGAACGGGCTGTCCGTCTCGACCAACAACCGATCCGACGGGCACAGGCGAGCTGCGGCCTGGAGATCGGTCGCCGTCTTGAACGTCACGATGCCGCTGAACGACAGGTACGCCCCTCGGTCGAGGCACGCCTTGGCCTCGTCGGGTCCGCCGGTGAAGCAGTGGAACACGGTGCGCTCGGGCGTTCCTTCGGCGTCGAGGATGTCGAAGGTGTCGGCCCACGCATCGCGAGTGTGGATCACCAGCGGCAGCCTGCGTTCGTGGGCCAGCTGGATCTGCGCGGCGAACGCAGTCCGTTGAGCGTCGCGCGGCGAGTGATCGTAGTAATGGTCGAGGCCGGCCTCGCCCACGGCGATCACGTTGGGATCGTCGAGGAACTGCAGGATCGTCGACACACCGTGGACAGCCTCGTGAGGGTGCAACCCTGCCGTCGCGAAGACGCCGTCATGTGCGGCTGCGATCTCGATCGCGGCGCGCGTGGTGGCGGCGTCGCAGCCCACGTTCACCATCTGCACGACACCGGCGTGCCGAGCCTGCGCGATGACATCGGCAAGATCGGCACCCCGCGTGTCGTAGAGGTGGCAATGGCTGTCGATCAACTCGATCGGGGCCGGAGATGTCATCGACCCAGGTTACGACCGGACTCCTACTTGCGAGGGAAGAGCGGGTCGCCCTTGATCACGGCGGTGCCGCCGGGATAGCCGCCCCATCTCGCGGAGGCGGGCAGGAGCTGATCGTGCACAGCGCCCGTCAGCCCGATCCGTTCCCAGATGTGCTGACAGGTGTCGGGCAAGGCCGGCGACGCGAGCACGGCCACGATGCGCAAGGCCTCGAGCGCGTCGCCCATCACCGCGTCGACCGCTGGTCCGGCCTCGGCCTTCCACGGCTCGTTCGCCTCGAGGTAGGCGTTCGTGGCGCGGATGAGCGACCAGGTGGATTCGAGCGCTCGGTTCGGTTGCACCTCGGCCCAGCCGGCCGCGGCGCCCTCCCATGCGGCCGCTGCCGCTTCCACGAGCGGCGAGTCGGCTCGAGGTGCAGGACCGATGCCGTCGCACTTCTTGCCGACCACGGTCGCCACGCGCGACAAGAGGTTGCCGAGGTTGTTGGCGAGGTCGCTGTTGTAGCGGCTGGTGAGCCCTTCGTGCGTGAAGTCGCCGTCGTGGCCGTACGTGGTCTCGGCCAACACGTAGTAGCGGAAGCCGTCGACACCGAACTCGTCGATGAGGTCGAGCGGGTTCACCACGTTGCCCGACGTCTTGCTCATCTTCTCGCCACCGCTCAGCAGCCACCCGCCGACCGACCAGCTGGCGGGCAGCTCGATCCCTGCCGACAGCAGCATCGCCGGCCAGTACACGCAGTGGTGGCGGATGATGTCCTTGCCGATCAGGTGATGTGCAGGCCACCGCTTTCGGAACTCCGCCTGCTCGTCGGGGTCGTCGCTGCCGAAGCCGACGGCCGTGAGGTAGTTCGCCAAGGCGTCGAACCACACGTAGGCGACGTGGTCGGGGTTCCACGGCAGCGGGATGCCCCAGGTGAGGCTGGTGCGGCTGACGGAGAAGTCGCGCAGCCCACTGCGGATGAGGCCCAACGCCTCGTTGCCGCGGAACTCCGGCACGATCGCGCCGGGGTGGGCCGCATACCATTCAAGGAGCCCGTCCTGGAAGCGGCTCAGCCGGAAGAAGTAGTTCTCCTCTTCGAAGTACTCGACCGGCCGCTTGTGGATCGGGCAGTGGTCATCGGCGAGCAACTCTTCGTCGGTGTAGTACTCCTCGCAGGCAACGCAGTACTTGCCTGCGTACACGTCGAGCTCGATGTCGCCGGCGTCGTAGCAGCGTTGTAGCAACTCCTGCACGCCGATCCGATGTCGTCGTTCGGTGGTGCGGATGAAGTCGTCGTTCGAGATGTTCAGCTTCGACCACGCGTCCTGGAACAACGGCGCGATCTCGTCGACGAACTCCTGCGGTGTCTGTCCGGCGGCGTCGGCCGCCTGTTGGATCTTGAGGCCGTGCTCGTCGGTACCGGTGAGGTAGTGCACGTCATCGCCGATCAGCCGGTGCCATCGCGCGAGGGCGTCGCCGATGATGGTCGTGTACGCATGGCCGAGATGTGGCCGAGCGTTGACGTAGTAGATCGGTGTGGTGAGGTAGTAGCTGGTCATGAGAGGTCCTTTCGGGAATGGCGAAACGCCGGCTTGGTCCTGGAGGTGGGATCAGGAGCCGGTGCGCATTCGACGAGCGAGGACGAGACGTGCCACGAAGACAGGATACGTGGAGCAGCGCTGGCGCCCGCAACCACTTTCCGGCACACGGAGCGGCGTCAGTGAGTTCGATGACGCAACGCAGGTCGCTGCCGACGGGCGCCGGAGGACGTCGAGCGAGGACGGCGGCTACTTCGCGGCGCGCTGGGTGGCGTACTTGATGCCGGCGATGAACGAGCCGACCGCCAACGACGTCGCGCCGACGCTCTGCGAGGTGCGGCGGACCACGGCCTTGGTGCGCCGGCTGAAGATGACGATGGGCCAGCCTCGCCGGTGGGCCACACGTTCGAGCTTGCCGTCGGGGTTCACCGCGACGGGGTGCCCGACGGCCTCCATCATCGGCAGATCGCTCGCCGAGTCGCTGTAGGCGTAGCACTGGGCCAGATCGAGACCCTCCCATCGAGCGAGCTCGGTGATCGCGTCGACCTTGCCCTCCGCGTAGCAGAACGGTCCGGCCAGGCGGCCGGTGTAGACGCCGTCGACGATCTCGCTGACCGTGCCGATGCCTCCCGACATGCCCATCGCGGCCGCGAGCGGGCTCACCAGCTCGACGGGCGATGCCGACACGATGTACGTCGCTCGGCCCGCGTGTCGATGCATGTCGACCAGTTGGCGAGCCTCGGGCCGAACTCGCTCCATCAGCTTCGGCACGATGTCGGTGTTGAGGCCCACGAGATCGTCGCGACGCACGCCCTTCACCGCACCGAGGATGCGATCGCGAACGCCGTGCGACGTCTCGTCGCTCGCACCGGTGAGGCGGAAGGTGAACGCCGCCGCAGCATCGCGAGCGAACTGGCGCTTGGCGATCAGTCCGGCCTTCCACGCGGCCACGCCGAAGACGAACGTGCTCGATCCGCTGATCAGGGTGCGGTCGAGGTCGAAGAACGCGGCGCTGGGACCTGTGCTGGCGATCTCGGAGTACTCACTCATGTCGTTCCGTCGGGGGTGTTGTTCGCGAGGTGTCGGGGGAGGCCCGTCGCGATGTCGTACACCCGGCGCTTCGATGCGCCGAGCCGTGACATCACCGTAGCGACTGCGTCTTTGCGAGTGGCGCCGCGCATCAGTTGATCGCTGAGGGCTGCCCGGATCGTGTCGTCGTCCGCAGCGGCCGGCCGGGCCGCGCCGGCGAGCACCACCACGTACTCGCCCCTCGGTTCGACCTCGTCGAGATGTCGCACCGCGTCGCCGAGGGTGCCTCGCCAGATCTCCTCGTGCAGCTTGGTGAGCTCGCGGGCGAGTGCGACACGGCGGTCGCCGCCACAGGCTGCGCCGAGGTCGCGGATGGTCCGCACCATGCGATGCGGCGCCTCGTACAGCACCGAGGTCCGCCGTTCGGCGGCCAGGTCGGCGAGGCGCTCCGTGCGCTCGCTGCCCGATCGCGGCAGGAAACCCTCGAACACGAAGCGGGTGCTGTCGATGCCGCTCACCACGAGCGCCATCACCACCGCAGCCGGCCCGGGAACGGCAGTCACCTCGTGCCCGGCGTCGAGCACGGCGCGAACCAGGCGTTCGCCGGGGTCGGAGATGCCTGGTGTGCCGGCATCGCTGACCACCGCGACATCGTGGCCGGCAGCGAGCAGTTCGATCACCTCACCGACCCGAGCGATTTCGGTGTGTTCGTTGGTGACCGCCATGCGCGCGCTGATGCCCGCGAGATGGAGCAGCTTGCCGGTTCGGCGGGTGTCTTCGCAGCACACCAACGCAGCGGTGCGCAGGGCCTCGATCGCTCTCGTCGACAGGTCGCCGAGGTTGCCGATCGGGGTGGCCACCAACACCAACCGACCGGGGGAGCGCACTCGATCGTGGCCGCTCTCCAGACCGGTCACGTACGCAACTCGATGACCAGACCCACGTGCAGCCCCCAGCGGGCGAATGCACCCGCTTCGGCTTCGATCACGGTGCGCGCTCTCCACACCGGGGCTCCGAGGCGGTGGCGCGCCATGCACACCGTCTTCACGACGGCACCGGTCTCGTCGAGGTAGGCGATGTCGAGCGGGAAGCGCATGCCCATCGTGTGGATCCAGCGGCATCGCTCGACCACGAGGGCGCCTTCGAGATGGTCGCGGCCGAGCAAGCCCTTGTTCCGGGAACGGCGGTCACGCGCCACCTCGGCGGAGGCCATCACGGTGCCTTCGTTCACGATCCACGCCACCCCTCCAGCCTTGCACGTGCGGCGCCTCTGCTCGAAGCGGGTACCGTCCGGGTGTGCCCGCCGACCTCGACCGCTGCTATGCCTCCGCCGCTGATCAGGCCGCTCTCGTGGCCTCCGGAGCGTGCTCACCGCTCGACCTCGTCGAGAATGCGCTCGCACGGATCGACGAGGTGCAGCCGTCGCTGAACTGCTTCGCCCACGTGTGGGCCGACGAGGCTCGCGCCGAGGCGCGGGCCGCCGCAGAGGCGGTCGCACGCCGTGGCGTGCGCGGGCCGCTGTTCGGTGTGCCCGTGGCGGTGAAGGAGACCACCCAGGTGGCCGGCCGCAGGTTCACCCTGGGCTCGCGCACGCAGGCGGACGTGGTGGCCGATCA
>JAYUSX010000021.1:0-6242 GCA_043755475.1 Actinomycetota bacterium | reverse complement strand
CGGTGAGGTCCTCGGTGATCTGATCCGACGCGTCGGCACACAGCGATACGAACGCTGGGCCACCGAAGGTGCGGAGCTGGAGATCGATCAGGCCGTTGCGTTGGCGGCCGAGCTCGTCGACCGCCATCTCTGATCCGCCGCCAGCACCGATCCTCAGACAATCCTCAGGCCATCCACGAGCATCGAGGCGGCGGTCGAGGTGTGATGTGTCCATGACCACTTCCTCCTTGCAACGTGCGTGGGCCGATCAACACACCGTCATCACCGATGGTGGCCTCGAGACCTGGCTGGTGTTCCAGAAAGGCATCGATCTGCCTGCGTTTGCCGCCTACCCTCTCGCTGCAACGGTCGACGGCCGTGCACTCCTCTCCGAGTACTACGAGAACTACGCACGAATCGCACGCGACGCCGACGTCTCCGTGGTGCTCGAGACGCCGACATGGCGTGCGAATCCCGATTGGGCGGCGACGCTCGGACACGACCGCGACGCGTTGGTTGCTCACATCACCGCGGCGGTCGAGGTGGTCGGCGAGATCTGCCGGCGATGGACCGGGACGCAGTCGTTCGCCGTCGGTGGTGCGGTGGGCCCTCGCGGTGACGGCTACCGCCTCGACAAGCTGATGGACGTCGCCGAGGCGACCGACTACCACTCGTTCCAGATCGAGCACATGGCGGCCGCTGGTGTCCACGCCATCAGCGGGATCACCATCGGGTACGTGGAAGAAGCGATCGGCATCGCCCGTGCAGCGGCTGCTGTGGGCTTGCCGTCGGTGATCTCGTTCACCGTCGAGATCGACGGCCGCCTTCCCTCGGGGATGACACTCGCCGAAGCGATCGAGATCACGGACGCCGAAACGGCCGGGACCGACGCCATGCCGGTTCATTACATGATCAACTGCGCGCACCCTGAGCACTTCGAGGGCGTCCTCGATGGATCGAGCAAATGGGCCGCGCGAATCGGCGGCCTCCGAGCCAACGCGTCGAAGCTCAGTCATGCCGAGCTGGACGAGATGACGGAGCTCGACGACGGTGACCCGGGAGAACTGGCTGCCGCGTACGTCGCCCTCCGCTCGAAGCTGCCCAATCTGAAAGTGATCGGTGGCTGCTGCGGCACGGATGAGCGTCATGTGGCGGCGATGGCAGCCGCGTGGAGCTCCGCAGCGAGGTCCTGACCCTCTCTGCACACGTCGATCACGGAGTCTCCGCGCCACGCAGATCACCGACAGCCGACGACGTGTGCGCGGCGGGCGGCTAGGGTCCGGCGTCATGATCATCAAGCGGATCTACATCGATCACCTGAAGAACGTCGGCCTCTTCAACGAGTGCTCCCGCAAGGATCTCGAGAAGATCGCCGAACGCAGCGACGTCGTCGACCTGCCGGCCGGACGCGTGATCATGCACGAGGGCAAAACGGGCTCTGAGGCGTTCGTCGTGCTGAAGGGGATCGTCACGGTTCGTCGCAACGGACGCAAGGTCGCCGATCTCGGCGCCGGCGCGATGGTCGGCGAGCTGTCGCTGCTCGACGAGGGCGTTCGTTCTGCGACGGTGGAGTGTGCGACCGATTGCAGCCTGCTGGTGCTCACTCGAAGCTCACTCCGTAGCGCCATCGAAGACGTACCGGCGTTGTCGCGCAAGCTCTTCGCCGCACTCGCGTCGCGCCTGCGCGACCTCGATGGGCGCCGCTACGTCTGAGCGTCCGATGCCTCACATGGCATCGTCGGCTCGGGCCACGTCGACCCGGCGCACCCTGCGCGGCTCGCTGACTCGGTCGATGCTGTGTGAGCTGGAGTTCCGCGTCGTAGATTCATGATCTCGTGTCGGGCCACGCCTGCACGGCCCCATCCGACGGGTACGTCCCGACGAGTCATCCGAGTCCCGCATCGTGCGTCAGGCTTTCCCACACCAACCCGCATTGGACGGCATTCGTGCGATCGCCGTGATGCTCGTCGTGCTGTTCCACGCCGGGCTGCCGTTCGTGCCGGCTGGGTACTTGGGCGTCTCGGTGTTCTTCACCTTGTCGGGCTACCTGATCACCAGCCTTCTGCTGGTGGAGCACGCACGCACGGGAACGGTGCGCCTCGGGGCCTTCTATGGCCGCCGGGTGAAGCGCCTGCTCCCGGCGAGCACGTTGTGCATCGCCGGTGTGGTGGTGGCGCGACAACTCGGAGCCTTTGCCGATGTCACCGATCTTCGATCCGACGTCGTCGGCGCGGTGCTGCAGGTCTTCAACTGGGTGCAGCTCGGGGGCTCCGGCAGCTACGGCGACCTGTTCGGATCGGCGACCTCACCATTGGATCACTACTGGTCACTCGCGATCGAGGAGCAGTTCTACTGGCTGTGGCCGATCGTGGTCTTGGGCGTTGCGCGGCTGGTGCAGCGCCGTGGTGCGCGAACCCCAGCGGTTCGCACGCGACGTCGACTCACCGTGCTCCTCACCGTGACGACGATCGTGATGTCTGTCGTCGCGATCGCGATCGCAGAACTCGCTGGTCCTGACGCGGCGTACTGGGCGACTCCCGCCCGCCTCCCCGAGATCCTCGTTGGCGCGTGGCTGGCAGTCGTGCTCCACCGCCGGCAGGTGCCGTCCAATGCAGCCCGATTGGCACTGCCGTCACTCGTCGCGATCCTTGCGGCCTCGGCGCTGTTGCCTTCCGACCACGGCCCCGCCTACGACGGATGGCTGCCGTTGTTCGCCGTGCTGTCGGCGGTGCTCATCTACTCGATGCAGGCCGACGGGCCTGTTCGGCGCATCCTGTCGATGCGCCCGCTGGTCACGATCGGCACGATCAGCTACGGCGTGTACCTCTTTCACTGGCCGGTGTTCGTTGTGCTCCGCGAGCGAGGCTGGACGCTCACGGAAGCGCCGCACCTCGCCGGCGCCGTCGCGATCACGGTGGCCCTCGCACTGGTGTCCTACACGATCGTCGAGCGGCCCGTGCGCCGCGCGAAGTGGCCACCGCTGCCGACGTTGCGGATGGCGGGGATGGCGACCGCGGTGGTCCTCTCCTCTGCGGTACTGGTGGCTCCCACCGCACCCGCGATCCGCGCCGACGACCGGTTGCTCGATGCCGCCGCGATCGCGCCTGCCGGTGAGGGCGGAACGCTCGCTCCCCTGGTCGCCTCGAGCCCGGGCCCAGTGACGACGGAAGCCGGAACGCCTTCGACGGTGGCCGACCGGCCAGGCACCTCAGGCCGGGCGGCGTCTGTAGAACCGGAGCGCGACGACGCGAATCCCTCAACCACGACCGTGGCCACACAGGTGGAGCTGCCGCCCACGCCACCTCGTCCGGTGCGGATCCTCGTCGTCGGCGATTCGACCGCTCTCTACGTTGCCCAGGGCTTGGCCGCGTGGACCATGTCGCACCCCGAAACTGCCCAGGTGTCGGTGTCGTGGTGCCAGGGCTGCACCTTCGTCCTCGACGCCGACATCACCAGCTTCGACCTCGACGACGTGCTCACGAACTCGCAGCGCACGATCACCCAGGTCATGCCCGACGCGATCGAGCGCCTCCAACCCGACGTCGTGGTGATGATGGCCACGATGACCGAGGCCGCGAACCGGCAGTGGAGCGCTCAGGAAGGCCCGATCGGACCGACCGACGCCCGAGCGCAGGCCCGCATCGCTGACGCCTATGCCAACCTCACCATGGGCGTGGTCTCTGCCGGCGTTCCCGACGTCGTCTGGGTGGTGCCGCCGACGCCATCGCACCTGTGGAACGAACCGGAGATGAACGAGGTCGAGCGCTACGACGCACACCACCAGATCATCCGCGACGTCGTGTCCAGGTTCAGCCGCCACGTGGGCCTGGTCGACCTCGACGCGTGGGCTCGTGCGACGGGGCGCTTCGACGACGACACCTGGCGAGCCGACGGCGTGCACATCGATGTCGGCCCGGCGACCGAACTGGCAGAGCAGTTCCTCGGCCCGTGGCTCGTGGCAGAGGCGCTTCGCGCCGATCGCTAGCAACCAGGGCGGCCGCTCGTCGGGTCCACCCACGACGGCCACGACGGCCACGACGGCCACGACGGCCACGAAGGCGATGACGGCCACGAAGGCGATGACGGGTCAGTGGTAGTCGTAGAACCCGCGACCAGCCTTGCGACCGAGGAGGCCGGCCTCCACCATGCGCGAGAGCAGCGGTGGCGAGGCGTACAACGGCTCCTTGAACTCGGCGTACAGGCTGTCGGCCACGGCCAAGGTGGTATCGAGGCCGATCAGATCGGCCAGGCGCAGCGGCCCCATCGGGTGGTTGCAGCCCTCCACCATGCCCGTGTCGATGTCGGGCGCCGTGGCGAAGCCCGACTCCATCATCCGGATCGACGACAGGATGTACGGGATCAGGAGAGCGTTGACGATGAAGCCGGCCCGGTCCTGGCTGCGGATCACCTTCTTGTGGAGGACATCCGTGGCGAAGGCCTCGGCCCGCACTGCGGTCTCCGGTGCGGTCAGCAAGCTGGTGACCAACTCGACCAGCTTGAGCACGGGCACCGGATTGAAGAAGTGGATGCCGAGCACATGTTCGGGCCGCTTGGTGGCGATCCCGAGCTTCATCACGGGGATCGAGCTGGTGTTCGACGCGAGGATCGCATCCTCGTCGAGCACGACCTTGTCGAGGGTGGCGAACACTTCGGTCTTGAGCGACTCGTCCTCAACCACGGCCTCGATCACGAGCTGACGATCGGCCATGTCACCCAGATCGGTGGTGAAGCTCAGACGAGCGATGGCGGCGTCTCGCTCGTCCTCGGTCAGCTTCCCCGAACGCACCCCGCGGTCGAGCGATCCGATCAGCCGCTTCTGGCCCGCCTCCGCAGCGGCCGCATCGATCTCGCGGACCACGACGTCGAGGCCGGCGCGGCTGCACACCTCGGCGATGCCCGATCCCATGAGGCCGCAGCCGACCACTCCAACTCGTGTGATGTCGCTCATGGCGCCGATGATGCCACGATCGCGAGCGCTGCCGCCGCTGCGTGACCCACATTCAACGAATCCACGTCGTGGCGTTGGGGGATGCGCACCGTGGTGCGTGCGCTGAGCACGGCATCGCTGAGTCCGGGTCCTTCGGCGCCCAGCACGATCGCCAACCGATCGGGTACGCCGGCGGCGACGAGCTCTCCGATCAGCGTGGCATCCCGTCTGGGCGTGAGCGCCCACGTGTGAAACCCACGGGCGTCGAGCAGAGCGAACACCTCGCCCAACGATGCTCGGGCGATCGGGAGGTGAAGCACCTCTCCCATCGATACCCGCACGGAACGCCGGTAGAACGGATCGGCGCAGGTGGGATCGAGCACCAAACCATCGGCCCCCAGCCCACGAGCCGACCTCGCGATCGCACCCAGGTTCTCGGCGTCATTGATGCCTTCGAGCACCACCACTCGGCGAGCGTCGCCGAGCACGGCAGCCAGCGTCATCGGCACCGGCCGGTCGGCGATCGCGATCGCTCCTCGATGAAGATCGAAACCCACCACCTCGTTCACCGTGCGCTGCTCGGCCACGTACACGGTGTGCTCGACGAGGTCGGCCTGCGTCATCAGTCGACCGTGGGCCGCCGGGGTGAGGAGCAACGACCGCACGCGGAGGCCCGAGCGCAGCAGACGTTCCACCACCGTCGGTCCCTCGGCCCACAGCATCTCGGTGCTCTCGCGAGACCGGAGCGAACGGTACGGATCGAGCCGTCGATCGCTGGCGTCGTCGATGTGGATCACGTTTCGGAGTCTGACAGGACGTCCATCACCAGGCGCGACGCGTTGGCAACGACATCTTCTGTTGCGAACACGTGTTCGATCCGCGAGGCTGTCGCGATGTCCACCGTTGCGTCACTTCCCGCCGTCTTCGTCCCGGTCAGCTACCAGGCGTCGCTCTTCGGCATCGACGACCCCTGGATCGACCCCGGCTTCGGCGGCGTCGAACGAACCCACCTCGGCGCCGACTGCTGGGTCGATCTGCTGCCGCGATGGATGCACGGTTCCGATCTCCTGTTCGGAGAACTCGTCGCCCGGCTGCGGTGGTCGCAGCGCGAGGTGGTGATGTACGACCAGTTGATGCTCGAACCGCGGTTGACCGCCTGGTGGACGATCGGTTCGAGGTCCGCCGAACCGGTGCCGGTCTTGGGGACCGCCCGTCAGGCGTTGAGCGAGCACTACCGCCAGACGTTCGATTCGATCGGGTTCAACCTCTACCGCGATGGTCGCGACTCGGTGGCGTGGCACGCCGATCGCGAGCGCTTCGAGCACGAGGATCCCAC
>JAYUSX010000020.1:0-16247 GCA_043755475.1 Actinomycetota bacterium | reverse complement strand
CGATGCGAGCGATCTCCCAACGCCGGTGGTGGATGGCCGCACCCAATCCGAAGAACCCTCCGAAGCACACCAGGTCACCGACGCCGCGCCACATCGCGGTGCCCATTTCGGTCGACTGATGGGCGAGGGCCATGTCGACGCCGATCAGCGCAGCCACCCACATCGCAGCCCACACGGCTCGAGACGCGCGAGGTGCGACCTTGGCGGCGATGGGCACCAGCAGGAGCACGAGGATCAACGCCCGCAGGAACCACAACGGGGTCGACAACCAACCGTCCTCCCATGGCAGCTGGGCCGGGCTGCGATACGGCACGATCCAACTGACCACGTCCCCGAGGTTCGAGCGGAATCCCGACGGATCAGCCAACGCCACCGCGGCCAACGAGATCGCCACGAATGCCGCGTACGGCGGCAGCAGTCGACGCAACCGCGAGCGCACCACCTGCCATGGCGTCGAGCGAGACGCGCTCTTCGCGAATACGGCGCCCGACACGTAGAACACCGCGGGCATCGCCGCAAAGGCCCACGAGATCCACCAGAAGCCGAGCGCGTGCCAGAAGATGACGCGGATGATCGACAACGCCCTCACCGTGTCGAGCAACTGGTCGCGTTCCACGCTGATCGGCCGCTCGACGCGACGCCGATCGGGCCGGCGAGTGACGGCCAGGGCGGTCGGGAGGGCGATCATCGCCAGCACGACGACAGGCGCCAGATCGACGAGCGAGTATCCGTCGCCCAATCGCATCCCGACGAGCGCGAGCGTGCCGAGAAACCCGACCAGCCCACCGGCAGAGATCAGGTCGGGGATGCGATCGGTCGCCTGCCGGTGCTTCCCCGCCTGGATGCCGCCGGTAGGGATCCACTCCTGTTCGCGATCGGTGAGGTGGTCGCGCAGTGCGTCGAGGTGGGCGATCTGCGAGATGAGCCCCACCCGTCGTGAGGCTCGCCCATCGTTGAGGTGGAGCCATCGAGGCTGCAGGACGAACTCGGTGACCAACGACGGCACCAGCCAGAGTGCCGGGGCGAACGAGATCGCCTCGGGCGCCTCGGCAAGGGTGAGCAAGGGCACGAGCACGGCGACGACGGGACTCAACGAGCTCGTGATGTAGAAGATCCAGCCGTCCCAGATGGACAGGCGCTGCATCGGTGACAGCTTCAGCCGTTTGAACATCGGGGTGCTCGACAGTGCGAAGTTGCCGCGAGCCCAGCGGTACTGCTGCGACGCGAGCGCCTGCGTGGTGGTGGGAGCCGAGCCGGCTGCCAGGACGACCGGCAGGTACGCGACGCGATATCCGGCGTCGATCACCTTCATCCCCGTGAACAGATCCTCGGAGTGTTCGAGGAGCGCCATCCCGCCGCGCTCGTCGAGGGCCGACCGGCGATACACCGCGTTCGTGCCCACGCAGATCGCCCCACCGCGCCGATCTCTGGCGCGCATGCCGATCCGATAGAACTGCTCCTGCTGTGCCGCTGCCCCGCGTTCCACCCAGTTCGTCCGTGACACCCGGAAGAACTGAGGCGTCTGCAGGATCCCCACCGTCGGATCGTCGAAGTACGGCAACGTGTGCTTCAGGAAGTCGGGGCGCACTGCGAAGTCGGCGTCGAGCACCACGATGTAGTCGCCATCGGACTGCCCGTAGGCGTGATGCAGGTTGCCTGCCTTCTTCATCCAGCCCCGGTTCGGGCGGTGCATGTAGGTCGCGCCCCAGATCTCTGCGTAGCGCCTGACCTCGTCGCTGCCCTTGTCGTCCAACACGTACACACGCACGTCGGGGTGTTCGAGCATCATCGCCCGCCACAACGTGTGCTCGATCACGAACGCGTCTTCGCCACAGGTGGTGATGAACACGTCGACCGAACCCGGTGACCGCACACCGCGCCGCACCACGCGATCGTGGGCTTCGCGGTCGAACGCCCGGACCTGCGTGGCCCACACGAGAGAGATCGTCGAGCCGAGCACCACCATGACGGCGAACGGCAGCAACATCAACAGCCACTGACCCTGCAACGACAAGAACCCGAGTGCGATCCCGAGGCACATCTTGCTGAGGGCGGAGAACACCAGGAACCAGCGGCCGAGACCCTTGGTGTACGACCACATCTCGATGTCGTCAGGCGGCAGGTTGTAGGTCGCGTCGTGCGGTGCGAGCGGGAGATCGGCGAGCGCGTCGACAACGGCATGTGCGGCCGGCGACAGCGTCGGCGCGCCGTGCTGGTGCGAGTCGAGCGCGGTCATGACGCGACCGCCCTGCCGACCAGGACGGCGATGAGCAACATGGGCACCACGGCGGCGCACAGTCGAACGCCCACCGGTGCCTCGTCGTCGGCGCTGACGGCGAACAGCACGGGGTCGCGATCGGGCGCGGCAGACACGCTCGGGTTCTGCCCTCGGCCGTCTCGTGCGGCGGTGCGACTGGCCACCCAGGCTGCTGCCACCGCAGCGGTCAGGCCCAAGAGCACTTCGTAGACGGGGCCCACGACGAAGTTCAGCCACCATGGTCGCTCGTATCGCTCGATGGGCGACGCGAGGATCGTCGCGTGGTGCACCACCAACGCGACCGTCACGGCCACCGCCATCTCCGCGGCGGCTCGGGCGCTCAACCGCCGTCGTGACATCGCCGCGCCGATCACCACAGCGCCGATCGCCACGAGCGCGGCCCGATCGGTCATCGCGCTGAACACCCTCCATGGCCGTTCCTCGACACCGAACAGGTCGATCGAGCCGAGCCGCCGGTAGATCAGGTCGCTCAGCGGATCGATCGAGGCGCTGACGACTCGCTCGGCCGCCGCGGCGACCGGCGCCCACAGCAGCATGCTCAGCAGCGTGAGTCGTCGCAGCAGGAACGTCGAGCGAAAGCCGAACGTGGCCAGGTAGCCGGCGACGACACCTGCGGTGGCGAGTGGACCGAGCAACATCGTCATCGAGCCCTCGCGGCCCCACGACACGATGAACAGCTCCGCGGCGACGAACATCACGAGCACGAGCACCGCCGTCGCCACAGGTCGCGCTTCGTCGCCCTGCAACGCCGGCGCCCACCGCAGCACACCGATCACGATCGCGAGGGCTGCCGCAGCAGAGACCGCCGTGACCGTGGTCGGTTCGGTCGTGGCGGTGGCGAGCAACGGCACCGTCGCGCAGGCGACGAGCGCGAGACGGCCGAGCGATGCGAGGATCCTGAGCGAGGCCGAGTTCGTCGGGGTATCGGGGCGCATCATCCGTTCGAGCGGGATGAGGCGAGCGAGTCGCTCGGTGCGCAGATCACGGGAGGAGACGGCGTTCGGGATCGGCATGACCCGTACGGTGGTGCGTCACGCAGAGAGATGCAACCAACGCACGGAGTGTTCACGCGGCTCCCACCACATGGGGGGTGGCGATCGCGACCAACGTTGTCGCGTCACGGCAACGAGCCGTCGGATCGGACGCCCTCGGTGGTTACGTCCCAGCGCGTGCTCCACCCCCTCGCGATGAGAGATGAGTGGCGGTAGCGCGCTCATCTCTCATCGCTGCACCGGTTGCGATGACGGCCGACGAACCCGTCAATCGACGGAGACGCTCGAAGCGGTCACGCGGCGCACCCGTTGCCCGATCGCGCTCGACGGCCACGCACCGGCACCGATGACGAGCGGCAAGCCGACGATGGCGACGACCACGAACACCCACGGGAAGGTGGCCGGTTGATGCGCCGCGGCGACGGCCAACCGGAGCGTGCCGAAGCCCAACGGCACCGCAGCCAGCATCCCGACGAAGGCGAGCGCCCACGCCTTGGTGCCGGCGACGCGGGCGAGCACCGAGGGGCTCGCACCGATGGCGACGAGGGTGTCGCGTTCATCGCGGCCCTCCGCCGCCCACAGCGCCATGCCGAGCGTGATGATCAGCGTCATCATCAACAGCGTGCCGCCGATGGTGCCGAGTCGGACCCACGTGGACCAGTCCACGCTGCCGCACTGGCAGTCCGCAGACACCTCGAGGTAGGCGTCGGGCACACCCATCCCGACGAACACCTGCGCCTCACGGTCGTAGGCGCCGAGTGCCCACACGGCATCGGCCTCCGATCTGGTGAGAGCGTGGTCGGAGCGACCGAACAGCACGGGTGCCTGTCGCTCGAGCCCGGCCGAGGCGATGTAGGCGGGCGACACGAACGTGGTGAAGTAGTTGAACGCCAGCCCTGGGATCACGATCCGGTCGGGTTCGGGCACGGTGATGTTCGGCCCGAGCGCGGCGCCGTAGGAGGTCCAGGAGTCGGCCGTCGTGTCGGGGACGAGCACGAACGAGTCGAGTTCGGCGACGTTCGAGCGCTGCGTCGGGGAGAGGCCCATCACTTCGAGCACCGCGTCGTCGGCCACGTACACGTCGCTCATCCGCAGGTCGGTGCCGACGGTGGACGCCGACGCCCAGCGCACCGGTCCGACGATCGACTCGACGTCGTCGCGCAGTGCGGGTTCCACCGTCTCCGGATCGGACAGTGCCGCGACGCCGAGGCTCTGGTCGACCGTGGTGGCACGGAGCAGGACGACGTCAGGCGCCCAGCGCACGATGTCGTCGTCGATGGCCCGATTGTCCTCGACGGCCTGTTCGCCCGCCGCGGCGGCTGCGGTGCCGACGGCGCCCACCGCCACGATGGCGGCGAGCAACGCTGCGGCTCGGGCACGGTGCCGACCGAGGCTGCGCGCGGCGAGCATTGGCACACCACGTCGACCGGCGCCGGCGCGTGCGATCAGGTCGACGAGCAGCGGGCACAGGCAGCACACCCCGGTGATCACCGCCATGCCGGCCAGCGCCGCGGCGATACCGGGCACCACGAAGTCACCCCCGGTGTCGTTCGCGTCGCGGGCCGCGACGGTGGCGAGGAAGATCACCACCAGCCCACTGGTCACGAAGGCGATGCCCAGCGGCAGCTGTCGTCGCGGCACCGGACGTACTGGCCGTCGACCACCGAGGGCCGACAGCACCGACATGCCGGCCATCGACCGGGTCGGCACGATCGCCGCCATGGTCGCGACCACCACCGCGGTCATCGCGATGATCAGCCAGTCGGTCGGCGACCATGCGATGCGGCCGTCGTTGCGGATCGGGTCGGCGAAGGCCCGGGCGATCCCCAGCCCGCCGAACACGCCGACGGCGGCACCGGCAACACCGGTCCACGTGCCCTGCAGGGCGAGGAATCGGCGGAGCAGCACCGGGTCGGCACCGGTGGCGCTCAGCTGACCGATGGTGACGAGCTGGCGGCGGCCGCTCACCGCGAACGCCGCGGCGACGACGAGGCCGAGCACACCCATGAGGAGCACGCCGAAGAGCCAGCCGAGGAACAGCACGCCCGGCTCCGGGTCGGGGATCAGGCTGCCACGGAGCTCGTAGCCGATCGTGGTCGCACCGTCGATGCCCAGCGTGGGATCGTCGTAGCGCGCCTCGATCTGCGGGAACGGAGTGACCGACGGGAACGGGCCGCGACCGTTCAGCGCTGCCGCCTCGGCGGCCAGCGACGGGTGCGCCACGAGGATCTCGTAGCTGAGCACGGCAGGCCGCAGCACCGACAGGTCGAAACCGGGAGCGAGCACGGCCGGGTAGCCGGTGTCGCCACCGATGTCGGCGAGGCCCACGACAGTGAACGTCTGCGCCGGCCGCACGAGCGTGAGCTCGTCGCCGATGCCGACACCGAAGTCGTCGGCGAGCTCGCGATCGAGCACGGCCTCCGACGGCGTCGCCGGGTACCGACCCGACAGGTCGCGCACCGTGCCGGCGTTCAGCGGATCGTCCATGTCGCGGGTGACGACGGTGGCGTCGACCAGCTCGTCGGGACGAGCGACCGACCGGAGCGGCACGTAGGCGTAGGGCGACCACGTCCAGTCGGTGCCCGCGGGGAACTGGGCCTCGATCTCGGCGCGTTGGTCGGCGATGTCGGCGCCCACGAAGAGTCGGGCGTCGGCGGCACCGAAGGTGAAGTCGAGATCGGCTCCGAGGCGATCGCTGCGGTACGCGACGTCGGCCACCACCATCGCGGCGACGGGCACCGCGATCAGCAGCATCGAGAGCGCGGTCCGCCACGGGCGACGACGCATCTCACGTCGGGCGAGCCGCGCCGCGGTGCGCCAGCGCCCGGTCTGTGCGGAGAGCGACAGGGGCAGCGTTTCCACCGGACGGTCGTCGACGTCGTCGAGATCGAAGCGGGATCGATCGAGCACGTCGGTCACCGGAACCCTCCTGCACCCGCACCGACCGGGTGTGCGGTGTCGTCGACGATGCGGCCGTCGCGCAGGAACACCACGCGATCGGTCCAGCTGGCGAAGCGCGGTTCGTGGGTGACGAGCACGACCGCGGTGCCGAACTGTGCCGGCAGACCTGCGAGCAGTTCGATCACGGCATCGCTGGTCACGGTGTCGAGCGAGCCGGTGGGTTCGTCCGCGAGCAGAACGCTGCGCTCCCCGACGATCGCCCGGGCGATCGCGATGCGCTGCTGTTGTCCACCCGAGAAGTCGTCGGGGTACCGGTCGACCCGGTGGTCGAGCCCGACGGCTGCCAGCGCATCGCGCGCTCGGGCACGGGCTTGCTTCGCGCCGACGCCCTCCAGCTCGAGCGGCAACGACACGTTCTCGAGCGCGGTCAGCGAGGCGAGCAGGTTGAGGCGCTGGAACACGTAGCCGACCTCGCGGCGGCGAAGCGCCGCACGATCGGTGATGCTCATGTCGGCGACGTCGCGACCGGCCACGTACACGCGGCCGGCGGTCGCGTCCTCCATGCCACCGGCCAGGTGGAGCAGGGTGCTCTTGCCGCAACCGCTGGGGCCCATGATCGCGACGAACTCGCCGGGCTCGATGCGCAGCGACACGCCGCTGAGAGCGCGCACCTCGTTGGAGCCCGCGCCGAAGCGCTTCACGACGTCGTAGAACTCGACGGCGGCGACACCCGTCGGAACGCTCCCGGTGGCGGGCGGGTTGGTGTGGTCCGTGGTCATCGGGGTGCCTTTCGGGTCGAGGTGTTGGAGGCCGTGGAAGCTGAGGTCGCCGATGCGGGCCGACGCTGGAGGTGTTCCTCACAGGTGTCGAGCCAGCGCAGGTCGGCCTCGGCCCGGGCGACGAGTGCATCGGTCACCAACCGCGCGGCGAGGGTCTCGCCGGCGGTGGTGCGGCGCTCCTTGCGCTTGGCCTGCAGCAGCGTGAGCAGCACGGTGCGCTGATGGGTGATGACCCGGAGGGCGTGGTCGTCGCCGCGTTCGATCGCCATCAGCACCTTGAGCATCAGCTCGTCACGCGGTGGCGGGTCGTCGGAGGGCACCGCCTCCCACCACTCGCCGAGTGCGGCGACACCGTCCACGGTGATCGCATAGGTCTTCTGCGACTGGGCCGTCTCGCCCTCGATGCCGCGCACCTCCACGAGCCCGTCGCGTTCGAGCCGGTCGAGCGTGGTGTACACCTGGCCGACGTTGAGCGGCCAGACACCGCCCGTCGCCGCCTCGAACTCGGTCTTCAGTTGATAGCCGTAGCGGGGCCCCTCGTGGAGCAGCGCCAGGAGTCCTTCTCTGACTGCCATACATACCGAGTATGGCTACATACTCGGTATGTGTCAACCCCGTCGTCGCGGTGACCCGCGCCCGAGGTCACCTCACGGTGATGGTGACCGTCGCAGCCAATGACGAGTTCCCCGCCGCGTCGCGGGCGATCATCGTGTAGGTGAACGTGCCGCGACCGGGCTTGTCGGTGGTGCTCGTGGTGGATGACGTCCAGCTCCGACCCGATCGGGAGATCGTGTAGGTCACCGCACCGCCGGCATCGGTCGACGCATTCCACCGCAGCGTCACGGTGCGGGCCTTGTTGGCGCTCGCGGTGAGACCGGTGACAGCGGTCGGTGGCGTCGAGTCGGGTCGTGCCGCCGCGATCGTCACGCTCGACAGCGGGCCGACGTTGCCTGCCGCATCGAGTGCCTCCACCCCGTAGGTGTACGACTGGCCGCCCGTCACCGTGGCGTCGGTGTGCGACAGCGCCGTGGTCGTCGTGAACACGACGCCGCCGCGGGACACGCGGTAGCCGACGACCCCCCGGTTGTCGGTGGCCGCTCCCCACTGCAGTGTCACGCTCGAGGTCGTCGAGGTGGCCGTGGTCGACGCAGTCGGTCCGGACACGGCCGAGGGTGCGATCCCGTCGGGGCCGAAGTCGATCGAGACCTCCGCACCCGCGGCCGACACCGACAGGACCGAGATCGTCGCGCCGCTCACCGGATCGGTGAGCGACCGCCCTGCCTTCAACGACGAGTCGGCGAAGCTCGCGGGGTTGGTCGGCGTGGCGTCGATCAGTTGCGACTGGACGATCTGGTTCGTGTCCGGCGCGATCCGGACCGACACTCCCTGGGTCACGGGATCGGTGAGCGAGAACGTGTCGAACAACCCGGTGGTCTGGCGGAACTCGAGGTTGAGGAAGGTGTCGTTGCCACGGGGCACCCGCAGCAGGCGGACGCCGCTGCCGGCATCGGCCGGCGCGAGCGAATACGCGCCGTTGGTGGTCGCGGTCGTGGTGGTCATGTTCCAGCCGAGCTGGGATCGGTGCCAGTTGTTGTGCAGCCGACTCGACGAACCCATGATCGTGTACGGATCGCCGTACTCGTTCGACGAACAGGTGCCCGAGATCGCGATGGGCGCTCCGGCGCTGTCCGTGCACGACGTGGTGCTGGCGTGGTGCACGCCGAAGTTGTGCCCCAGCTCGTGGCCCACGACGCGGACGTCGAGGTACCCGTCGATGTACGACGACGTACCCGGCAGATACCCGAGGCCCGCCCACCCGCACAGCGTCGTGCGCGGCCAGGCGTAGACGGTGTAGGTGTAGTTGCCGAGCGGCATCCCGGCGGCGATCGCCTGCGACCGCGCATCGGCGCCCCACTGCGACCAGTCGCAGCCGACGTTGTCCTTGGTGACGGTCACGTAGCCGAACACGTCTCCCGACAGCGACACCTGACCGTCGGACGCGTCCTGGTAGTAGGTGTTGACCGACGACGTCCCGTCGAACACGACGCTGCGGGCCTGGGCCGTGGTCCACGGCTGACGCGTGTCGTCGGCGAAGTTCACCAACACGACCGCCACCGTCTTCATGCCGGGGGCGATGGCCGCCGCGGTGCCGGTCGTCGATCCGCCCGTGCTGCCGTCGGCGGAGACGACGGACCCGTCGCTCACGTCGAGGCGACCGTTGCGCTCGGCGCCGGTGACCCTGACCTGCCGGCCCACGAGTCCGTGGGCGCGACCCTCGGGCACGCGGTCGAGCGCCACGATCACCCCGCTCGGCAGCTGCACCGAGAACGCATCCTCGGCGTGACCGGCGCCGCCCTGGAGATGGTCGCCGTGGTTCTCGAGCAGGGTGCCCGTGCGCTGCACGCGCTGGGCGCCGGCGCTGTTCGGGCCACCCGCCCCGGCCTGTGGTGCGAGCGCCAGCGTGGCGACTGCTGCCAAGGCGAGCGCCAGGGCGGGTGCGGCGATCGAGCGCAATCTCGTGCGTGGTGTCGACATGTCGCACTCGTTCGGCATCGCCACCCGTCACCTTGACCCGCCTTGCCGGAAGGTTGACCACCCATTGACGTACACGGTGTCGTAGTCACAGTGCTCGGCGGCAGCCCCTCAAGGCGACCACTCACCGCACCCGGAGCGGAGCCCGGCGTCACCGGCTGCGGCCCGTTGCCTCGGGTCGGCGACGGGGCGCGGCAACTACGGTTGCGGTCGTGTCCTACCGGTTCCAGGCCGAGTTGTGGGTGTACCTGGGCGAGAACCCCTGGTACTTCGTGACGCTCCCGTTCGACCATGCCGACGAGATCGAGGAGCTCACCCGCACGACGTCGACGCAACGCGGCTTCGGATCGGTGCGTGTGCGCGTCACCGTCGGCCGCACCACCTGGACCACGTCGGTCTTCCCCGACAGCAAGAACAAGTCGTACGTGCTCCCCGTGAAGAAGCAGGTTCGCACGGCGGAGGGGCTCGTCGAAGGTTCGCCCGTCGATGTCGAGATCGAGCTGGTCGACGTCTCGGCCTGACCTGTCAGGCGGGTCGCAGTCCGGCTCGCAAAGGACTGCAGGCGCATGCCTAGGGTCCGCGCTGCAACGTTCCACCTCGGAGGCACACATGAAGTTCGGATTGGCATTCGCCAGCAGCATCGCCATCGACGGTGAGGCAGCTCTCGACATCTGCAGGCGAGCCGAGGTTGCCGGCTTCGAGTCGATCTGGGGCGGCGAACACGTCGTGCTGCCCACCACCATCGAGTCCCCTTATCCCTACACCGCCGACGGCAAGATCCCCGCCGAGCCCGACACACCGATCCCCGATCCGCTCATCTGGCTGGCCTTCGCTGCCGCCGCCGCACCCACACTGCGGCTCGGCACGTGCATCCTCATCGTCCCGCAACGCAATCCACTGGTGTTGGCCAAAGAGCTCGCCACGCTCGATCGGTTGTCAGGAGGCCGGGTGGAGCTCGGGCTCGGCGTCGGCTGGATGAAAGAGGAGTTCGACGCGCTCGGGGTGTCGTGGGAACGGCGCGGCGCTCGCAACGACGAGTACGTCGCCGCGATGCGAGCCCTGTGGGCCGGTCCGCACGCCGAGTTCCACGGCGACTTCGTCGATTTCCCGCCGGTCACGTGCAGCCCGAGGCCCGTGCAGTCCTCGATCCCGATCCTGGTCGGTGGCGACACCGAGGCGGCCATCAAGCGCGCGGTCAGGATCGCCGACGGCTACTTCCCCGGCGAAGGTGATGCCGAGCGTCTGGGCGGTCTGATCGCGCGGCTGCGCGCCGCTGCCGACACCGGCGGGCGCGACCCCGACAGCATCGAGGTGAACGCGATGTTCGGCGTGCAGATGGCAGACCCGATCGCCGGTGTCGAACAACTCGCTGCGCTCGGTGTGGGGCGTGTGATGATCCCCGCGTTCTTCTTCGCCGGTCCGGGTGGCCTCGAGCGTCTCAGCGAGTTCGGTGAGCGCGTCATCCTCCCGGCCCGCACCTGAACACCGGCACCTGAACACCCCAATGAACACCGGCCTCACGTGGCCGTTTTCCGACCATCGAGATCCACTTCAAACGAGGAGCAAGCCGTGCACAGTTTCGATCTGAAGGGCAAAGTGGCCGTCGTCACCGGAGGCGGCCAAGGAATCGGCGAAGGCATCGCCAAGACCTACGCCGAGGCAGGCGCGTCGGTGGTGGTCGCGGCTCGGCACAAGGACCGCATCCAACGGGTCACCGACGAGATCGTCGCGGCCGGCGGCACGGCGATCGCCGTGGCCACCGACGTCACCGACCGCGCCGCGCTCGAGGCACTGGCCGACGCGGCGGTGAACACCTTCGGTGGACTCGACGTCTGGGTGAACAATGCAGGCGGATCCACGGTGCGCACGCCGTTGCGCCAGCTCTCGGAAGCAGACTGGGATGCCTGCATCCGGCTGAACCTGACGGCTGTGTGGATCGCATCGATGATCGCAGCAGACCGGATGACCAATGGCGGCACGATCATCAATGTCACCTCGCCAGCGGCCACACGGGGCGTGCCCGGCAGCGGTCACTACGGTGCGGCCAAAGCCGGCGTGAACTCGCTGACGATGACCATGGCCTTGGAGCTGGCTCCGACGATTCGGGTGAACGGCGTCGCCCCTGGCTACGTGCCCACCGAGGTGATGATGACCGCGCTCGACATGGACGTGCCCGATCTGGAGAAGCTGGCTCAGGCCCGGATCCCGCTCAAGCGGTTGGGTACCCCCGACGACATCGCCGCGGCGGCGCTGTACCTGGCCTGCGACGGCGGCGCCTGGGTGACCGGCCAGACCATCACGGTCGCCGGCGGTCTCTGACCCGCGTGGGTGCGTGACAGCCCGCGGACCAGTCGCGCGCTGCACGGGACCACCCTCCCGGGTCGGTGCAGGGTCCCGCGGCAATTCGGCTTCCGTCTGAGTTCGCCGTTAACGAACCGCGTTCCGGCGTTCCCTGTACACCACGATGGAGGTCGTGGGACAGTTGCGCGTCGAGGTCGTCTACCGCCGCGAACACGCGCGCCTGTGGCGGTCGTTGCTGGCGTTCACGGGCGATCCCGACGTTGCCAGCGACGCTGAGTCCGAGGCATTCGCTCAGGTGCTCCGCCGAGGTGACGCTGTCGAAGACGTGTCGGCGTGGGTGTGGCGTTCCGCGTTCCGCATTGCGCTCGGACTGCTGGGAAAGGAGCGGTCGCATGCCGATGCCGCCCGCCGTGCGGCCCCGGAAACGCGCATCGAGCCCTCCGTCGCCGAGTTCCTCGCATTGCTCGGCACGCTCAGCGATCAGCAGCGAGCCTGCGTGGTGCTGCGCTACACGGGCGGGTTCACCAGCGAGGAGATCGCCGCGATGATCGGCTCCTCGGCCGGCACCGTGAGGGTGCAGTTGCACCGCGCTCATGCATCGCTTCGAGCGGCGCTCGACCCGAACGAGATCGAGCGGAGGCTCGGATGACCGACCAGCGCCGCGAGACCGAACCGGATTTCGACCCGATGCTGACCGGCCGCTTCAGTGCGTTGGCCAGCGTCGGCGTTCCGGACCTGTGGGCCGACGCGACGGCTCGCAGCCGGGCATCGAAGCCGCTCTCGGACTCGCAGCCCTCGCCGAGCGTCGACGTCGTCGTCACACCGGTCGGACCTCGTCGGCGCCGATCCACTGCCCCGTGGGTCGCTCGCCTTGCGGCCGTGGCCGCCCTGGTCGGCGTCATCGCTCTCATCGCTGCCGTCCGCCGGCCGATCACGCAGGCGCCGGACTCGGCACCGACGACCACTCAACCGGCGCTCACCATCAGCCCGGCGAGCGTGGTCGTCGACCAGGATCGCTCCGCGATTGAGATCGAGATCGCCTATCGAGCCGAGGACGACGACGGATCGGTGCCGAACGCCGTGTACGTGCTCCGAGAAGGTGTTGCCTTCCCAGAGGCGATCGCGTTCACCGGGTGTCTCGCTCGCGACGACGTCCAGACCAAACTCATCCAGCCGTTGTATGCGATCGATTCAGGCGTCACCGGCGCCACCGAGTGCGGCATCGGCAGCATCGCTCTCGCTCCGGGCGACCGATCGACGATCATCATCACGACGACCGCCCTCCCGCAAGGGGCGTACCGGGTCGCGCTCGGCGGTTGGAGCTCCGACCTGTTCGAGGTGGTTGCCCCAGAACCGACGACCACCCTCGCCGCACAGGTTCCCTCGCTTCCCGCACAGCAACCGCAGTTCACCGAGCTGTCGCTGCAAGAGCTGCCCAACGGCTACTCGTTCGCGTCTGCGGTCCGTGACGACACGGGCGACAATCAGGTGGGCATGGTGAGGTTCGTCGGTCCTGCGGGCCAACCCGACCTGGTGCTCATCGTGCGAGCCTTGCCCGATTTCTTCGCGACTCCCATCGACCTGGGGCGTGAGACGTGGCCGGTGAACGACCGAACGGTCGTCAACGACGGCGAAGGTGACGGACGATGCCTGCCGGATGTGTGTTCGGTGGGGGTGCAGTGGGACGACACGACGGCCGTGTCGGTGATGTGGTGGGCGCCGGTGGACACTGGGGTCGAGCTGGGCCCCGAGCACACGCTCGAGTCGCTCGTGGTGATCGCCTCCACGTTGATGGTGGTGGCGAGCGACGACTACACCGACGGTTCGATCGCGCCCGACGAGGGATGATCGCTCGACGACGTGAGCGCCGGTGTGCGGAGGTGTGCGGAGGTGTGCGGAGGTGCATTGACAAATCGCCGTTCCTCCGCACGTTCGGCACCATGAACTGGATGGGTCCGAGGTTGGGTGGAGTCGGTGTGCTCGATGCACCGACATCGCAGGGCGACCCCCGATCGGCCCGGTCGTGGTTGCCCGTGCGTCGCCATCGCCGGCACGACGCCGATGCAGGCGGACTGCCCGCGAGGCCCGAGTTCGACGAGATCGCAACCGAGGCCACTTCCTCGTTCCGGAGCCAGGCGATCGGCATGCGCTGCGGCAAGGGACACGACGCCGCCGCCAAGGTGCGAGTGGTCTTCAGCTCTGCCGCACACATCAGCCTGCCATCACAGCTTGAGGTGTGGGTGCTGTTGGGCGACATCGACGAGTCGCGCATCCCACCGCGGTGGGACCCGACCCAAGTGCTTGCCGACGTGCAGCTGACGGCGTGGGCGCTCGAGTTGCGATCGGCCGCACTCGGGCACCTCATCGCACTCGACTGGCCCGACGTCGACAGCGTGGTCGTGCGCATCGACGCCGCAGAACGCGTCGAGCGTCGCGGTGGTTGGAGCTACATCGTCGCCACCGCCGCCTGACGCGACGAGCCACCTGTCAGGCGGATTGTCGCCACGGGAGCACAGGCGCAAGACTGCACGCGTGCAGTTCATCGACCAGTGGCCGGACGGGCAGAGCGTTCCGGTCGAGCTGATCGGGTGTTGGCGTCGTGAGTGGATCGAGTTTGCCGACGGCACCCGCGACGACACCACGACGGTGATCTGGCTGCAGTTGGAGTCGGAGATGGCCGACGTGCGTGTGCCGGCCGATCGTGGCTTCACCGCTCACCGCGGCTTCGCCGACTGCTCGCTCGCCGAGCTTCGTTCGCTGACGGCGAGCGAGTCGAGCAGTGGCTACACGGTGTGCACACCGATCACGGTCGGCGACGACGGAGTGCGGCGGGCGACGGCCGAATGGTTCACCCGCGGCAACGGCGTCGCGTTCCACCCGGTGTCGGCCTTCCCGGAACCGGGTCTGCTCGAGTGGGCGGCCGACGACGTGCTGATCGAGCGGCCTCCCAGCGGCGCCTACGTCGAGGAGTGGCGCCGGCTGCCGAACACCACCTCGCCCCTCGCACACGAGGTGGACGCGCGGGGGCGGCACCTGTACGTGTCCGGCGAAGCGGCGATCCGCATTCGTGATCGGGCGACGCAACCAACACGGCTTGCCCGTCTCGACGACCTCGTCGCAGACGGCGGCGACGACCGCGATGCAATCATCGCTCTGGTCGACTGCGAGTTCTCGTTCGCCCGTCGCGTCGGCGATGTCTTCGTGGTCCAGGCATCCACGTTGCCTTGGCTGGAAGGAGAGGTGCTGGATGTCGATCTTCGATGAGCTGCGCGCCCATGCGGCACTCGACTTCCAGGCGGGGCGCATGCTGCCGCTGGAGGCATATCGATCGGACGAGGTGCTCGCTGTCGAACGGACAGCGGTCTTCGGCAGCGCGTGGATCTGTGTCGGCAGGACAGCCGACCTGCATCGGACCGGCGACTACCTGACGGCCGAGCTGCCGGTCGGATCGAGCGACGCCGGAACCGGCGATGGGCACCGCTCGATCATCGTCCTCCGCGATGACACCGGCGAGCTCGTCGCCCACGACAACGTGTGCATCCACCGCGGCTCGCGACTGCTCGACGCCTGCGGGCACGTCGGCCGCATCACCTGCCCGTACCACGCATGGACGTTCCGGCTCGACGGCACGCTGATCGGTGGGCCGTACATGTCCGAGCCGGGCAGCGATGCACGGGCGTTGCGAGCCGAGGAGCACCGCTTGTCGCCGGTTCGGCTCGAGTTGTGGGAAGGGTTCATCTTCGCCACCAGCGATCCTGCGGCCACTCCACTGGCCGACCGATTGACCGGGCTGGCACAGGTGGTCGGTCCGTATCGCGTGGCCGGCTACGTGCCCGTGCACCAGCAGGTGGATGTGTGGGCGACCAACTGGAAGCTGCTGGTCGAGAACTTCATGGACGCATATCACGTGTTCAAGGTGCACAAGGCCACCTTCGGCAAGGACGGCGACAACACCCTCGACACGACGATGCATCCAGGCACCGACGACTGGGCCCATCACGTCGTGGTCCACGAGAAGGGGCCCGACATCGCCCACCCGTCGAACACGTCGCTCACCGGTGACTGGCGCAAGGCGATCGTGCTCGCCGCAGTGTTCCCGACACACGTGATGCAACTGCAACCGAACTGGCTGTGGTACCTGCAGATCAGCCCGCTCGGGACCGACCGGGTTCGGATCCGTTGGGACGTATCGGTCGCACCCGAGGTGCTCGCCGCGCAGGACGATCCGGCTGCGTACGTGACATCGGTGCTCGCCCTGCTCAACGAGGTGAACGCCGAGGACCAGCCGGTGATCGAGGCCGTGCGCCGGAACGCGAACGGCCAACAGTTCGCACGCGGACCGCTGTCGTACCTCGAGCGCAACGTCTACGACTTCGATCGCTACATCGCCCGAGCCATCGGTCGGTGAGCCCGCGAGAGCCTCGACCAACCTCGGAACGCTTCAGCGATTGACATCCGAACGGC
>JAYUSX010000019.1:0-2496 GCA_043755475.1 Actinomycetota bacterium | reverse complement strand
CCTGGGTGGCGACGCCGATGAAGGTCCAACCGATCGCATCGTCGCCGACCTGATCGATCACTTCCGCACCACTGCAGATGCCCGTGGTGATCACGGGGATCTCGATGCCCAGCGCGGCTCGACCGCGCATCGTGCCGATGCATCCGGCGTCGGAGTAGAGCGAGAAGAGCAGGTCCGGGTTGCCGGAGGCGGCCTCACGCATCAGACCCTGATAGCCGGCGTCGGTCTCGTTGTCGCCGCCCTTCACGGTGGTATGGGCGATGCCTGCCTTGTCGAGTGCAGCAACCAGCGTTGCTTCCGTCGAGTTGGCGCCTGGGTTGTCGGCGCTCACGATGCCGACGGTCTTGGCCCCGAAATGGTTCTGAGCAACGTTCACCGCTGAGGCCATCGTGGTGGCGTTGCCACCCGTGAGGAACAGTGCGTTGGCGGTGTAGTCGCCCGGCAGGATCGGCAGCACACCGACCACGGGCACGTTGGCCGCGGTGTAGGTGGCGTAGTCGGGGAACAGGTCGAGACCGAGCAACACCATCTCGACGCCCTTGCCCGTGAGTTCCTGGGCGCAGGCCTGCGAGGTCTCCGGCGATCCGTTCACGGTGCAGTTCTCGATCGTGACCGGTCGGCCACCGATGCCGCCGTGCAGGTTGAGGTAGTCGACCGCACCGGCGACGTCGAGACGGAGCTCGGGGAAGTCGAGGCCAGGGGTTCCCTCGCTGTTGACGAGGCCGATCAACATCGGTTCGCCCGTCGGGGGCCCGAGATCGGGGAATGCTGTGTTGAAGTTGACCTCGCCAGCAGGCTCGGTGGCCGCGGGTTCGGTCGCGGCCGGCTCGGTCGCGTCGGGCTCGGTGGCCGCGGGCTCCGTGGCGGCCGGCTCGGTCGCGTCGGGCTCGGTGGCCGCCGGTGTGGTCGGGTCAGTGCCCGGGTCAGCTGACTCGTCGTCGCTGCATGCTCCGGCAATGAGCATCAGTGCGACTCCGATCGCACCGATCCGCATCGCTCGGCTCGAACCCGTGCGGGCGCGCCTCGAAACTCGTTCCATGATCCCCCTCTTTCGGTTGTGTACTGCTGATGTCCGGGCCTCACCCCCCAAAGGTGACGCCGGTTCTTGCTGTTGTTTGCTGCTTTCGTTTGCTGGTCTTGGACTTCCTTGACTGGATACTCGTGCCGACGTCACATGTGTGTCGGTCACCCGTCTGTCAGGCGCACCATAGGACACCCGACGAGGTCTGAGCACCGCGGCTGACGGCACCGCTCAATCACGAGAAACGACCACGTCGGGCGAACGCTTCCACATCAGGGTGGAGTCGAAGCTGAGCGAGTAGTCGGGCGTGAATTCGATGATCACGCGGTGAGGCGAGTCGAGGAACTTCTGGAACGTGTCGGCTGCATGCTCGTCGTCGGGACGTACGGAGCGTGCGAGGGCGGGGTAGAACCAGTCCTTCGTTTCGCGGTCGTCGTGCACGATGCACGATCCCTTGTAGGTGATGGTCTTGCCGCCGCCCAGCCTGGACCCGGTGCTGCTGATGCACAGCGATGCGCGTGGAAACCGGCGGACAGCGGCGATCCGCTGCCGTCGCTCGGCCGCGGTGAGCCAGAACTTGCCGTCCTTCGGGACGTGCGACATCACCACACCGAAGGCCTCGCCGGCCTTGTTGGTCCACATGAACACGCACTCGCGCACGGCGTCGATCAGCTGCGCTTCCAGCTCGGGTGTCAACGCACAGGCCGTGAGGTCCTCATACGAATCGTCCGCCGATTCACCGAGGGAATCGCCGAGAGATTCGCCGGGCGTCTCGGGGCCGTCGGAGGGGGTCATGGGCGCAAGGTAGCACTCCGCACGACCGATATCTACCCCCGGTAAGTTACGGCCCCGAGTTCGACCACCGCGGCCGCTCGGGCCTCCCCGGCCATCGCGAGACCACCTGGTTGGCGGTGGCCTCAGTCGTCGAAGCCGAGTGCGTGTCCAGCGGACAGGTCGTCGACGGCGGTGAAGGTGCGACGCACCAACGCGTCGAACAGGGCCGCACCCCGCTCGTTGGCGGGATTGAGCGTGAGCAGGCTTGCCCCGAAGCTCATCGCGTAGAACAGCAGGCCCTCGAGGTACCCCTGTCGGACGCCGTCGACCGTGACCGCATCGACCGGCACGCCTGCTGCGTGGAGCCCTGAGACGTACCGCTGGAGGAGCGCCTCTTCGTGCTCGCGACGCATCTCGACGGTGAGGTTGTTGGCACAGAAGTAGACGAAGTCGGTCTGTCCGGGCGCACGCATGCCGAGCTGCCAGTCGATGACGGTCACCGATCGGTCGCCGCCTTCGTGGTCGTTGAAGAACATGTTGTCGAGCCGGAAGTCGCCGTGGGTGAGCGTGACGCGATCGTCGTAGTGGGTGGTGATCCATTCGGGCAACTGGGTGACGAATCGCTCGCACCAGCGCAGGACCCGGTCCGGGAGCTCGTCTCCGTATCGCTCGAGGAACAACGGCCACCCGATCTCGAACGT